>CAYPGK010000036.1:0-33584 GCA_964410055.1 uncultured Gemmatimonadaceae bacterium
ACGAACCGGCCGGAGATCCTGGACCCGGCGCTGCTGCGGCCGGGCCGCTTCGACCGGCAGGTGCTGGTCGACCGGCCGGACCGCACCGGCCGCGAGGCGATCCTGCGGGTCCATGCGCGGCGGGTGCGTCTGGATCCGAGCGTGGATCTGGGCGTGGTCGCGCAGCGCACGCCGGGTTTCGTGGGCGCGGACCTGGCGAACCTGCTGAACGAGGCGGCGCTCCTTGCCGCGCGTCGCAACGCGTCGGCGGTCACGATGGAGGACATCGACGCGGCGGTCGACCGCGTGGTCGCGGGGCTGGAAAAGAAGGGTCGTCTGATCCACGAGCGGGAGCGCGAGATCGTCGCCTATCACGAGGCGGGCCATGCGGTCGTGGCCGAGACCGTGCCGGCGGCGGAGCCGGTCAAGAAGGTCTCGATCATCCCGCGCGGCGTGGGCGCGCTCGGGTACATGCAGCAGCTCCCGGAAGAGCGCATGCTCTACCAGCAGGACGAGCTGCACGACCGACTGGCGGTGTTGCTGGGCGGGCGCGCGGCCGAGCACGTCGTCTTCGGCAAGGTCTCGACCGGCGCGAGCAACGACCTCGAGCGGGCGACGGAGCTCGCGCGCCGCATGGTCTGCGAGTTCGGCATGTCCGAGACGCTCGGCCCGGTCGCGTACGCGCGGCAGGAGTCCCGCTTCTTGCAGTCGCGTGGCGAAGCCGGCGCGCTCGCGACGAGCGAGGCGACGGCGCGTGAGATCGAGCAGGAGGTGCAGGCGCTGGTCTCGGGCGCGTTCGAGCGCGCGTGCCGGGTCCTCGAGCGGCGTCGCCCGGAGTTCGAGACCGTCGCACGCCACCTCCTCGAGCACGAGGTCCTGGAGCGCGAGGAGCTGCTCCGCATCCTGGAGGGGGACAGCGCCGCCTGACGACGGCATGGCGGTCCGGCCCCCGACGAATTACGCTGGGAGCCCATGGAGACCGTCGAGCACGTCATCGTCGGCGCCGGCCCCGCGGGGCTGCGCGCCGCCCAGGTCCTGGCCGAGGCCGGCCGCGAGGTGTTGGTCCTCGAGCAGAACGACGAAGTCGGGCCGAAGACATGCGCCGGAGGGCTGACGCGCAAGGCGGTAGAGGAGTTGCGCGCTCTCGGGCTCCCGGATGACGCCGGCGTCCCGCTCCTGGCGCACGCACTCTTCCCCGGCGCGGACCACCTCGTCCCGCTCGAGCCGGAGCAGGCCGTGGTCCGTACCCTGGCGCGGCGGCGACTGGGCCGGTTCCAGGCGGAGTGGGCGCGGGCGGCGGGCGCCGAGATCCGGACCGGCGCGCCGGTTTCCCGGATCGACCTCCAGGCGCGCACCCTCGAGGCCGGAGGCAGGAAGATCGCCTGGCGACGCCTGATCGGCGCCGACGGCTCGCGCTCCGCCGTCCGCCGCGCGCTCGGGCTGCCGTCCCCCCGCATCTACTTCGCCGCCGAGTTCAACATCCAGGGGCTCACCCTCGAGCGGCTGTTCATCTCGAACGACTCGGCCGGACTCGCCAACGGCTACTTCTGGATCTTCCCGCACGAGGACTACACCTCGATCGGCGCGGGCGTGCACAAGGCGATCGTCCCGCCCTCCGCGGTGCGCCCCTACATCGAGCGCCGCATGCTGGAGCTGGGGATCGATCCCGGCGAGACGCCCTACGAGGGCGCGACGATCGAGATCGACCACCCCGGCTTCGACTTCCCCGGCGACGTGCACCTGGTCGGCGACGCCGCGGGCACGCCCTCGGGGCTCACCGCCGAAGGGATCTATGCGGCGCTGGTCACGGGCGAGGAGACGGCCCGGCGCATCCTGGAGCCCGGCTACCCGAGCCCGAAGACCGCAGCGTGGATGCGCCTCAAGCGCACGCACGACGCGATCGGCAGGGCGTGGACACGGCGCCGGGTGCGGGACCTCTGCTTCGCCGCGCTCCCCGCGCTCTGCCGATTCCCGCCGACGCGCCGCCGCGTATGCTCCCTCTTCCTCGACTGCTGAGCGCGCGGCGCGGGGCCAACCCCTCAGCCATTTGCGCCGACTGAGCCTTTTGCGTCCCTCACCCGTTCATGGCCGCCCGCGCGCGTGGACGGCCCCGGCCGCGGGTTCGTCCGCCGCTCCGCCGGCCCGTGCGTGGAATGTCAGTTGCACCACCGGCCCGACGGTCTCGGCCTCGTCGAAAACGGAGGGTGGCGGATGTTTCAGAGGAAGGAGCTGAAGGTGCTCGCGATCGGCGCGCACCTGGACGACATCGAACTGGGTTGCGGCGGCACCCTCGCCCGGGCGGCCCGGGCGGGGCACTGCATCCGGATGATCTGCCTGTCGGACTCCGCGTACACGAACTTCGACGGCTCCGTGTTGCGCACGCGCGACGAGGCGATCCGCGAAGGGATCGCCGCGGCGGAGGCGCTCGGCTGCGGCGAGCTGGAGATCCTGGATTTCCCGACGAAGGACATCCCCGACGACTCGCGCGTGGTCGAGGCGCTCGACCAGCGCATCTCGGAGTACCGCCCGGACGTGATCTTCACGCACTGGCCGTTCGACACACATCAGGCGCATCGAGGCACCGCGCTCGCCACGATCGCCGCTGCGCGGCGTCACAACACGATCCTGATGTACGACCCCGTGTTCCCGGCCGGCCGTTCGTTCATCGGCTTCCGGCCGCAGGTCTACATCGACATCACCGACGCGATCGACGGCAAGCTCGAATCGCTGCGCAGGCACGAGTCGCAGTATCGCAAGTACGGCGACCAGTGGATCGAGGCGGTCCAGGCGCGCGCCCGCTTCCGTGGTTACGAGATGGGAACGGAGTTCGCCGAGGCGTTCGAGGTCGTCCGCATGGAGATCCACCTGTGAGCGACGACGCGCGCGTCCGCACCGTCACCATCCACCAGCCCGAGCACCTGCCGTGGCTGGGGTTCTTCTCGAAGCTGGAC
The DNA here is from genome assembly GCA_964410055.1 of uncultured Gemmatimonadaceae bacterium. GTDB lineage: Bacteria > Gemmatimonadota > Gemmatimonadetes > Longimicrobiales > RSA9 > CALBZE01. Next base: position 2,931 of record CAYPGK010000036.1, read on the forward strand.
GCGGCCGACCTGATGGTGTCGCTGGACGTCGTACCGTTCCGCAAGAACTACTTCCAGAACCGCAACCGCGTGCTCGGCCCCGACGGCGGGGCCCACTGGCTGACGGTGCCGGTCCGCCTGGACTCCCACCTGGCGGGCGAGATCCGGACCGTTTCGATCGCCGAGGACGGCCGCTGGCGCCGCAAACACCTGCGCACCCTCGAGCACCGCTACCGGCGCCACCCCCACTTCGCCGAGGTGTTCGACCGGGTCGCGCCCATCCTCGAGGCCGGGTGGCGCACGATCGCGGACCTGAACCTCGCGCTGATCGACGTGCTCAAGGGAGCGCTCGGGATCGATACCCCGATCGTGCGGGCTTCGGAGCTCGGTGTCTCGGGCGCCCGGAGCGAGCTGCTCGCCGCGATCTGCGCGCGCGTCGGCGCCGAGGTCTACCTCTCCGGCCCCTCGGGGCGCGACTACCTCGACCCCGCGCCCTTCGAGGCAGCGGGCGTGCGCATCGCCTACCACGACTACGACCACCCTGTCTACCCCCAGCGAGGGAGCGACGGCTTCGTATCTCACCTCTCGGTTCTCGACCTGCTCTTCAACTGCGGGCCCGAGAGCTTCGAGCGCCTCCGCGCAGGCCGGCGTATCGCGTGAGTCGCGGCATCACCCGTCTCGCACCGCAGGATGTCAACTCACGCCGCAGCCTGCCTCTCGAGCCGGGCGGGGATGTGGACGGTGAACGTGCTCCCCTGGCCGGGTGCGCTCTCCACTTCGATGTCGCCGCCGAGGAGGCGGGCGAGACGACGGCTGACGCCGAGTCCGAGTCCCGTCCCGCCGACGCCGCGGGTCGAGCCCTGCTCGACCTGCCAGAACGGCTCGAAGATCTTCTCCATGTACTCGGGCTCGATCCCGATCCCCGTGTCGCGCACCTCCATCACGATCCGGTCGCCCTCGACCGCGACCCTGACGTCGATGCGGCCACGCTCGGTGAACTTCACCGCGTTGGAGAGGAGGTTGCGCAGGATCTGGCTGACCTTGTCCGGGTCGGTCGCGACCGGCGTCGGCGACGGCGGCAGCTCGACCTCCACTGTGAGTCCTTTCTCCTGCGCCTGGGCCGTGACGGTGCGGACCACGTCGTCGACCACCTTGCGCAGGTCCACCTCCTCGACCTCGACCTCCTCGGTCCCGGCCTCCGCGCGCGAGTAGCTCAGGATCTCATCGATCAGCTCCCGGAGGTGACGCGCGCTCGCGATGATCCGCTGGAGCGGGCGCCGGTCCTCGTCCGGGACCGGCGCCGGCACGCCCATGAGGAGCAGGTCGGCGAAGCCGATGATCGCGTTGAGCGGCGTGCGAAGCTCGTGGCTCATGACCGCCAGGAAATCGCTCTTCGCCTGGTTCGCGACGACCGCCGCCTCGTAGAGACGCGCGTTGTCGACCGCGAGTCCGATCCGGCGGGCCAGCTCCTCGGCTAGGGCGAGGTCGTCGGGGCCGTAGCGGTCGTCGCCAGTCACGATCGCCATCGTGAGGGTGCCGAAGGCCTGACCGCGCGTGATGAGCGGGACCAGCATGAGCGAGCGGGGCGCGAGCCGCTTCAGTAGGGCGTAGGCCTCGTCGCTTTCGGCGTAGGTGCGGATCCACTCGTCGGTGACTTCGGGCACGAGGATCGATCGGCCCTCGAGCAGCTCCTTGGCGATCGGGTTCGTCGCCAGGTTCGGCGGAGTGCGGCGGAGCTCTTCGAGGATCGCCTCGCGCTCCGGGTGCCGCGTCGCCAGCGCCAGGCGCACGATCTCGCGGCGGTCGGGCGTGAGGACGTCGATGGAACAGTCGTCGGCCCTGTGCTCCACCACGAGCTCGACCAGCGCCTGGAGCGTGGACCGGATGTCGAGCGACTGGGCGAGGATCTCCCCGGCATCGGCCAGGAACCGCTCGGCCAGCTTCTCTTGCGTCGATTGGGTGATGTCGAAGAAGACGACGACGGCGCCGGCGATCCCGTCCTCCGGCGCGTGGATGGGCGTGGCCATCACCTGGATGCGGATGAGACTTCCGTCGTCCCGGCGGAAGGCCAGCTCTTCATCGCGGACGCGCTCGCCGCGCAGCGCGCGACGAATCGGCCACTCCTCCGGCGGCACCGTGCGGCCTTCCGGGTCGAGAAGCTGGTCCGGCTTCCACACCGCCTCGATCGGCGCGCCCTCGATCGACCGACCCAGCATGCGCTCCGCTTCCGGGCTCACCAGTGTGATCCTCCCCGATGGCGCGTCGGCGAGGATCACGCCCGCCGGGATCTTGCGGACCACCGTCTCCAGGCGACGTCGCTCGATCGCGGCCTGTACGGCGAGGCGCGCGCGCTCTCGCTCGGCGGCGGCGCCCGGCGCCGCGCCGGCCGCGGCGGCCGCCACGAGGAACGCGATGCCCAGGAGGAGTACGCCCAGCGACGCGGCGACGGCGCGGGGCGCCGCCAGCCACGCCGTCTGGACGCCGATGACGCCCGCCAGCGCGCCGACGAGCAGGAACGCGCCGAGGACCGCCGCACATGCGGCCGCCAGCCAGCCCATGCGGGTCGCCCTGGCCCGTCGTGGGCGGCGCCCCGTGGTGGACGGGCGTCGCATCGGCCTCCTCGGCTCCGGGGGTGCGCGCTCGGCCGGCGGCCTGTTACGGCCTCCAAACGCGCACTCGCCGTGCCAGTGGAGCGGATGCCGCGCTCAGTACTTCGGCAGCGAGGGGTCGACCTCGTCGGCCCAGGCCAGGATCCCGCCCTTCAGGTTCCACAGCCGGGTGTACCCCGCATCGCGGAGCTGCCGCAGCACGGCGGCGCTCCGGCCGCCCGATTTGCAGTGCAGCACGATCTCCGCATCACGGTCGAGCTCGTCCAGCCTCGCCTCGATCTCCCGCATCGGGATCAGCCGCGAGCCGTACGGCTCCAGGTTAGCGATCTCCCACTCGTGCGGCTCGCGCACGTCGATGATCGTGAGTGTATCTCCGCGGTCGAGGCGCTCCTTGAGCGACGCCGGCGTGATCTCCGGGAGCGCCTCGGCGCCGTCCGCCGGCTTCAGCCCGCAGAACGCCTCGTAGTCGATCAGCTCCGTCACCGTCGGCCGGTCGCCGCAGGCCGGGCAGTCCGGGTTCCTGCGGATCCGCAGCTCGCGCACCCGCAGCGCCAGGGCGTCGAAGAGGACGAGCCGGCCGATCAGCGGGTCGCCGGCGCCCACGACCAGCTTGATCGCCTCGAGCGCCTGGAACGAGCCGATCACACCCGGCAGCACCCCCAGCACGCCCGCCTCGCCGCAGCTCGGGACCAGCCCCGGCGGCGGCGGCTCGCGGAACAGACACCGGTAGCACGGCCCCTCCTTCGCCGCGAAGACCGAGACCTGGCCCTCGAAGCGGAAGATCGAGCCGTACACGTACGGCTTCCCCGTCAGCACGCATGCGTCGTTCACCAGATAGCGCGTCGGGAAGTTGTCCGTGCCGTCCACGACCAGGTCGTACTGCGCGAACAGCTCGAGCGCGTTCTCGCTGGTGAGACGCATCGGGTGCGGCACGATCTCGATGTGCGGGTTCACGTCCCGCAGCCGGTCGACGGCCGCGTCCAGCTTCGGCCGCCCTACGTCGCTCTCGCCGAAGAGGACCTGACGGTGCAGGTTCGTCTCGTCCACGACGTCGAAGTCCACCATCCCGAGCGTGCCCACGCCCGCCGCAGCCAGGTACAGCCCGATCGGCGAGCCCAGCCCGCCCGCGCCGATCATCAGCACCCGCGCTGCCTTCAGCCGACGCTGACCCTCCGGGCCGATGTCCGGGAGGATCAGGTGCCTCGCATACCTCAGCCGTTCCCGCGGCGTGAGGTCCAGCTCCGCGACACCCTCGATTGCCATGCTCGCTCCGAGTGAGTGAGAGATCTCCTCCAATACTAGCCGCGCCCGCCCGCATCGGGAACCGGCCGGGCGTGGGGATGGTTCCCGGTAGTCACCGCGCATTCGCGGCCGCCGGCCCGTTCGCGAACCCTACACACCCTGCCTCCGGCCCGTTCTCATACCCTGGCGTCGCCCCCTGCCAGCGCCCTGCGCGTATCCCGGCACCGCTATCCGCCACCCCTTGACAACCCCGATCATCCGTCCGGCGGTCCGAAACATTTGCCGTCTATTTGTACGATCGTTCGCATTGCCGGCGCCCGCACCTCCCGCGCGATCCAGTCGTCGACCCCGGAAAGTTATGATGCCGCGTGGGCTTCCGATGATACGGACGCGAAGTGGCATGACGCCTGCACCGCGCAACGCGCGAGCGCGGCCGCGTGCAGCCTCCAGGTGGCCGCTCGATTTCGGACGATTACGGTATGTTCGACGTCATAGAACGGATGGTCCGGACGCTGAAGCGCCCGGATTTCGCTTTGTTGCGTCGGCGCGCGGCCGAGTGGAGCCGTAGGATATTGGGCGTGCTCGTGCGTGCCGTCTCGGCGGCGCGCCTGGACCGGATCGTGGCCACGAAGGGAGCGGCCGCACTGCTTGCGGCCGCGTTCGCGGGCACGTTGCCGATCCGGCTGCTGCTCGTCGTGATCGCCGTCATGGACCTGGGCGTTGCGTGGGCGCTGTACGTGGCGGAGAGGTCGATGGCGCGGGTCGAGCGGTGGGCGCGTGAGGATGTGGGCGGCGGGGCGCGGATCGAAGACATGCCCAGGCTCCCATTGGCGGCGATCCCGGGGCTCGACTCGCTGACCGGTTCCCTGGCCGATCTGCGTGGGCGAACGGCCCGGATGCTCGAGGCGCGAGAGGAGCTGGTCCGGGACGCCGGAATCGAGATCGACCGTCTGGCGGCCACGACGCAGGAGCTGTCGGCAGCCGCGGAGGAGCTCGCGGCGACGGTGCAGGAGATCTCGGATGATGCCGGGGTCAACGCGGGCGCGGTCCAGCGTGCGGCGGAGGCGGCCGAGATGGTCGCGGGCGCAGCGCGCGAGGTGGCGGAAGGGCTCGCCGAGGCGGTCCGGCTCAACGCGTCCATGCGCGAGCTGGCCGAGGCGCAGCACGCGGCGATGGTCGAAAGCGCGCGGAGCGTGGGCGATTTCCTCAGCGATGTGCGCGCAGCGATCGATGGGATGCACGAGCTCACGGCCGCGTCCCGCCGCACGACCGACTTCGTCGACACGATCCGCTCCATCACGAGGCAGACCAACATCCTGGCACTGAACGCGTCGATCGAGGCGGCGCGTTTCGGCGAGACCGGCCACGGCTTCGGCGTCGTCGCCGAAGAGGTGCGCAAGCTGGCGGACAACGCGGCGGCGGCCGCCACGGAGATCCAGCTCGTGGTCCGCGATGCCAACCGCGCCACGCACCGACTCCGGGACATCCTCGACCAGTGCGTCCGGACGGGTGAGTACGTCGCGCTCGGTGTGGGCGAGGCGGCCGAGGGGTTCGGCACCGTCGTCGACAGCACCCGCACCGTCGCCGACCACATGCTCGTGGTGCAGGCCGGGATGGAGGAGATCGAGCGGCAGATCGACATCAACAGCGAAGCGCTCGAAGTGATGAGCGCCGAGGTGACCGAGCTCGCGGCGGCGACTCAGGAGATGAGCGCGACTGCCGAAGAGATGGCCGCCGGCCTCGGCGAGCTCGCCGAAGCGACCGAACAGCTCAGCTCTCTGCTCACCACGGCCGCGCCGGCCGACGATTCCACCCCTCAACTCTCATGGAGGCGATCCGATGTGGGAGGTGAAGAACGACCCGGAAGAGCGGACCATCTACGTCCGCATGAGCGGGTTCATGCGTGAGGATGAAATGAAGGAATGGGCCGAGGCCTACATCGCCGCGACCGACACCTACCAGGGCGGCAAGCACCTCGTCCTCGCGGACATGCGCGGACTCAAGCCCGCCGGGCCCGAGGCCGCCGAGATCATGGGGAGGGCCATCGGCTACGCGCGTGCGCGCGGCGTCGCCTGCTGCGCCCACATCTCCGACTCCACCATTGCCCGGCTCCAGGCCGCGCGCCTCGCCCGCGAGGCCGCAGCCGGCGATGACGTCACCACGGACGTCGTCTCCCTCGAGGAGGCCGAGCGCGTGCTCGAGGAAGCCCGCGCTCGGCTGTGAGTTCCGTCGGCCCCGGTGCAGCACCGGCCCCGGCTCCCGCTGGCGCGTGATCGGGCAGCCGCGGGGCGCATCGGTGCTTCAGGCGACGGCCTCGTGCCGTCGCGTCCCGCGCCGCGCAACGGCGCGCGGCGCGTCGGTTCCACTCCAACAAGGAGACCCCATGCGTTCAGTGAGATCGTGGACGACGTTGGGCGCCGCGCTCGCGCTCGGACTCGCCGTCTCGGCGTGCGCTGACGGCAACAGCGCCACGCTGAGCGAAGAGATCGTCGGCCCGGAGCACGGCCCTTCGATGGCCGCCGTCCCCGACCGGGGGAATGGGCACCAGCTCCACCCCGGGCTGCTGCACGGGTTCAAGCGTATCGTCGACCTAACGCAGACGCTCGACGAGAACACGCCCGTCATCGACCTGCCGGAGCCATTCGCCCCCTCGCCCGGGCTCACGCGCGACGTGATCTCCTACTTCGATGCGCCGGGGCCGTTCTGGGCCTGGTACACGCTCCACCTGGGCGAGCACACGGGAACGCACTTCGACGCGCCGTGCCACTGGGCCACTGGCCGCCACCTCGCCTGTCTCGATGACATCCCGGTGGAGCACCACGTCGGCCCGGCCGTCGTCATCGACGTGCGTGACAAGGTCGCCCAGGACCCCGACTACCTCGTCACCGTCGAGGACGCGCTGGCCTGGGAGCGCCGCCACGGACGCATCCCCGCCGGCGCGTGGGTCATCCTCCAGACCGGCTGGTCCTCGCGCTACCATGACCCGGTCGCCTTCCTGAACGGCGGGCACACCCCCGGGCCCAGCAAGGAGCTCGTCGAGTTCCTCGCCTACGATCGCGACATTCGCGGCATGGGCGTCGAGACCGTCGGCACCGACGCCGGGATGGCCGGTACCTTCGACCCGGCGTTCCCGGCCCACAACATCCTGCACGGCGCGGGCAAGTACGGTCTGGCCAGCCTGACCAACGTCGACCAGCTCCCGCCGCGCGGCGCCGTCCTCATCGCTGCGCCGCTGAAGCTGCGTGGCGGCACGGGCAGCCCGGCTCGGGTCTTCGCGCTGGTCCCCTGACCTCGCGGGCTCGACTCCGGTCCAAGGCGGCTCCGGCTCTTGCCGGGGCCGCCCTTTTTTTGCTCGCCACTCACACCTCCGGCCCCACGGCCTCGCCGCGAGCCGGCGCCGCGCCCCTCGGCGGCGCGCCCGGTCCGCCATCGCCCGCGCCCAGGAGGACGCCGCCGATGCACGTCACGAGCGCATCCGCACGGACGGGCTTGATCAGGACGGCGTCGGCGGAGCGGTACGCCTCGAGCTGCTCGCGATCCGGGAACCACGCGGTGTGGAGGATGACGGGTATACGCCGGCCCCAGCGGCGCCGTACCTCGGCCAGGAGCCAGAGCCCGGAGCGTGTGGGAAGGCAGGTCTCGGTCAGGACGACGTCGGTGAGGCCGGCGGCCAGGGCGTCGAGCGCGGTCTCCGCGTCGGCGACGGCGCGCGCGATCATGCCGCGTCGCTCGAGTAGCGCGCGCACCGCCTCGCCCATCCTCGGGTCCCCGTCCACGACCAGGACGCGCCAGCTCACCGTCGCCTCACCTTTCGGGTCCACTGCACCCGCTTGCCCGCGGGCCGGCACCACCCTAAACTGCCCCGTGTACCTACGCGAAAAGTAGACGGAGTGGACGGGCCAAGTTAGGCCGCTGCCGCGGGCGAGTCAATGCCCGCGTATGAGGGTGGTTTGCGCCTCGAGCGACTGCGAGAGGCCGTCGCCGAGCGGGTCGACGCGTACTCATTGCGCCAGGTCGCGCGCGCCGTCGGCATGAGCCCCACGGGGCTGCAGAAGTTCCTGGACGGGTCGACGCCGTACGCTGCGACGCGGCGCAAGCTCGAGCGGTGGTACGTGCGCGAGGCGGCGAGTGCGCCCGGCGCGACGGACGCGGAGTCGGTGCGCGCCGCGCTGCACGTGCTGGGCCGGGGCCTGCCGACCGCGGAACGTCGTAAGGCGTTGAAGGATATAGTGCTGCGACTCGAAGCGGCGTACCGCGATGCGAGCCGTGAGCCGCCGCCCTGGCTCGCCGAGCTGCGGACCGAATTCCGAGGCGACGGCGAATGAGCCGCGAAACGGTGGCACGCGCGGCGAACCTTTCCCTTTCCCGCCGGTCCCGGCGACCGGCCAATGCTCCAGGAGGTCTGACGATGTCGCTACGAATCGGCACCCACACGCGCTCGCTGCTCGCGAGCATGCCGCTGCTGGCCCTGCTAGCTGCGGGGTGCGGCGCGGGGCAGGGCGGCGCCATCCGCGCCGCCGAGGAGGCGATCTCGGCCGAGACGCTCCTTGCCAACATCGCCACGCTGTCGTCCGACGAGTTCGAGGGCCGCGCACCGGGGACCGTGGGCGAGGAACGGACGGTCGAGTTCCTGACGGAGCAGTTCCGGTCGCTGGGGCTCCAGCCCGGCAACCCGGACGGGAGCTGGACGCAGGACGTGCCGCTCGTCGGTGTGACGACGCGGACCACGGCGTCCGTGCGCGTCGGCAACCGCACGATCCCGCTCTCGTTCCCGGAGAACTTCGTCGGCGTCTCGAAGCGGCTGACGCCGGAGGTCCGCGTCAACGCGTCCGACGTCGTCTTCGTCGGCTACGGCGTCGTCGCGCCGGAGTACGGCTGGGACGATTACAAGGGCGTGGACGTGAAGGGGAAGACGATCGTCATGCTGATCAACGACCCGGCCGTCCCCGACCCGAACGACCCGTCGCGCCTCGACCCGGAGATGTTCAAGGGTGACGCGATGACGTACTACGGCCGCTGGACGTACAAGTACGAGATCGCGACGGAGCTGGGTGCGGCGGCGGCGATCATCGTGCACGAGACCGGCCCGGCCGGCTATCCGTGGGAGGTCGTGACCGGCAGCTGGGGCCGCGAGAACTTCGACATCGTGAGCGACGATGGCAACATGAGCCGCGTCCCGATCGAGGGGTGGATCACCGTCGACAAGGCGCGCGAGCTCTTCGCCGCGGCCGGTCAGGACTTCGACGCGCTGAAGGAAGCGGCGCGCCGGCCGGACTTCCGCCCCGTCTCGCTCAACGCGAAGGCGACGTTCCGCGCCGCGCAGTCCTTCCGTGAGGTCCAGTCGCGCAACGTCGTCGCGAAGATCGAGGGGAGCGACCCCGCGCGTCGCGACGAGTACGTCATCTACACCGCCCACTGGGACCACCTCGGCAAGGACGAGTCGCTCGAGGGCGACCAGATCTACAACGGCGCGCTCGACAACGCGACGGGCACGGCCGGGCTGATCGAGCTGGCCCGCGCGTTCCAGCGTCTGCCCGAGGCGCCCGCGCGCTCGATCCTCTTCCTCGCGGTGACCGCCGAGGAGCAGGGGCTGCTCGGCGCCAAGTACTACGCCCAGAACCCGCTCTACCCGCTCGAGAAGACGCTCGCCAACATCAACATCGACGGGCTCAATCAGTGGGGGAGCACCGAGGACATCGTGGTCATCGGCTACGGCAACTCGACGCTCGAGGACATCCTGGCCTCTGAGGCCGAGCCGCGCGGCCGCGTCCTCGTCCCGGATCCGGAACCGGAAAAGGGATTCTTCTACCGGTCGGACCACTTCGAGTTCGCCAAGGAGGGCGTGCCGGCGCTCTACACGGATCCCGGGGTCCGCTACATCGGCAAGCCGGAAGGGTACGGCGAGCAGAAGCGGGCCGAGTACACCGCGAACGACTACCACGCGCCGAGCGACGAGATCAAGCCCGATTGGGACCTCTCCGGCGCCATCGACGACCTGCGCCTCCTCTTCGCCGTCGGCTACCGCGTCGCCACCGACGACGTCTGGCCGACGTGGAAGGAGGGCACGGAGTTCAAGGCCAAGCGCGAGGCGATGCTGAGCCAGAGCCGGTAACGAAGGGCGGTCGGTAGCGCGGGTCGGCCGGTAGCGACGGCCGGCCAGCGCGACCTGCGCGTCCGCACGAACGAACGCCTCCCCCGCGAATGATCCGCGGGGGAGGCGTTTCTTGTAGGGGGCGACGCCGCTCGGCGCCGTGCGCCCGGGACCGGCCGCGGTGGCGCGCGGCAACCGGGCGGCGGCGTTGCCCGCTCGCTCCCGCCGGCGTCTACCGCGCCGGCGCGAGTGCGGCCGCCGCGAGGAGCCGGCCCGTTCGCCTACCGAGCCGCCACTTCGCTTTCCTCCGCCCGATACCGCACCTCGCCGCCCACGATCGTCATCACCACGCGCGTCTCGAGGATCTCCTCCTCCGGGATCGTCATGATGTCCTTCGAGAGGACGACGATGTCCGCCAGCTTGCCCGGCGTGATCGAGCCCTTGATCTCCTCCTCGAAGGCGGCGTACGCGTTGTCGAGCGTGTAGCTCCGGAGCGCTTCCTCGCGCGTCAGGCGCTGCTCCGGCGTGAAGACCGTGCCGTCGTGCGTCTTGCGGGCGACGGCGGCATAGAAGCTCGCCAGCGGGTCGACGTCCTCGACCGGCGCGTCGGTTCCGTTGGTGACGACGACGCCGGCGTCGAGGAACGAGCGCCAGAGGTACGAGGTCCGCTCGGCGCGCTCGAGGCCGAGGCGGGCCGGGACCCATGGCCAGTCGGAGGTGCCGTGCACGGCCTGCATCGAGGCGACCAGGCCGAGCTCGGCGAAGCGCGGGACGTCCGCCGGGTCGACGTGCTGGGCGTGCTCGATGCGCCAGCGCAGGTCCGTCGCCTCGGGGTTCTCGGCGAAGACGGAGCCGTAGATGTCGAGGACCTCGCGGTTCGCACGGTCTCCGATCGCGTGCGTGTTGACCTGGAACCCGTGCTGGATCGCGATCTCGGCGGTGCGGCGGATGTCCTCCGGCGTCTCCAGGACGAGCCCGTCGGTGGAGGGGAGGTCGGCGTACGGCTCGAGGAGCCACGCGCCGTGGGCGCCGAGCGCACCGTCGATCTGGCGCTTGATCGAGCGGACCGTGAGGAAATCGTTCCCCGCGCCGATGATGCGGTACTGCGGGAGCTTCTCGGCCAGGGCGTCGTTCGATTCACCGCGCACCATGACGTAGAGGCGGACCGGGAGCGCGCCCTCGTCGGCCAGGCGACGGAGGAAGTCGATCGTCGCGAAGCTGGAGCCGGCGTCCTGGAAGCTCGTCACGCCCTTACGGAGCAGCTCCGCGCCCGCGAGCTCTACCATGCGGCGCGCGGCGGCGGCAGCCTCCTCGGGCGAGCGACGCTCCTCGTCACGGGCGATCGCGGCCTGGACCAGGTCCTGCGCCCGCTCGCGGAGCAGCCCGGTCGGGTTGCCGTTCGCGTCGCGCACGATCGTGCCGCCGCGCGGGTCGCGCGTGTTCCGGCCGATCCGGGCGAGCTGCATGGCCCGCGCGTTCGCGAACGAGGCGTGCCCGCTCGCGTGGGTGAGGTACACCGGGTTGTTGGGCGACACCGCGCTCAGCGAATGGTGCAGCGGCACGCCGTCGACGGCGGGCGCGGGCACCGTCTCCCACTTCTCCTGGTGCCAGCCGCGGCCCATGATCCACTCGCCCGGCTCCGCCTGCTTCACTGCCTCCGCGACCATGGCGACGATGTCATCCCACGTCCGCGCCGTGGTCAGGTCGAGGATCATCCGCGCCCTGCCGACGCCCATGAAGTGGCCGTGCCCCTCGATGAAGCCCGGGACCGCGAGCCGACCCTCCAGGTCGATCACCTCGGTGTTCGGCCCGACGTAGCGCCGGATCTCACGCGCACTCCCGACGGCGACGATCGTGTCGCCCGCGATCGCGACCGCCTGCGCCTGCGGCCGCGCATCGTCGACCGTGACGATCTTGCCGTTCGTCAGGACCAGGTCGGCCGGTGGGACCGCGGGGCCCGCGCCGCATGCGGTGGTCAGGGCGACGGCCAGAGCGATGAAAGCTCCGGCCGCCACGCGAGCGGGTTGCACAGGCCGGGGGCTGGAGGCGCTGGACGACTGGATGCTCACGGTCGTTCCTCCGGATGCGGGTGCACGTTTCGCGTCGATGTGGGTTCGTATAGGTACGATTATACAATGCGCCGCACCGGGGGACCATTCCCCGGTGCGGCGCCGATGGGCCTCGGGCCACCGTAAACCGTCCTCAGGACGCCGGCTTCCGGCCGGTCACGCGCTTCATCAGCCGCCCGGCCTCCAGGCGCTCCCCGGGCTCGACGCCGTTGATCAGGGCGAGGCGTGCAGCGTCGAGGGGGCCGGGGTAGGCGCGGGCGAACTCCTCGATCGTCATGGCGCGCTCGAGGCGGACGATCTCGATGCGCATCGGCTCGACGGCGAGGAGCGCCGGGTCGGTGAGGGGGGCGAAGCTCTCGGCCACACGCACGGCGACCCCGCTGTACGCGCTCCAGCGCGAGGCGGCCGAGTAGGCGAGGAGCTGGTAGACCCGGCCGTCGTATTCGATGAACGCCGCGCCGCCCTCGAGCGGCTGGCCGTCCTGCGTCGCCGCGGAGAACGTGATGGTCGCTGCGCGGAGGCCGTTGATCCTCGCGGGCGCGGGCGCCGTCGCGCGGATCCCGTCCTGCGATGCGAACGCGCGCGCCGCGGCATCGGCACTCGCACCGTCGCTCAGCGTGAGCTGGATGAGCGCGTCCTGCGACGGGCTCGCTGCGAGCACCGCCTGCCGCTGGTTCGCCGTCGGCCACCCTTCGGGGAAGTGCAGCCGGAAACGGAGCTCGGGGTGCAGGAACTCGCTCCCGCGGAAGTAGCCCTGGCGCGGGTCGTCGCCGTAGACCAGGCCGTCCAGCCGGCGGAGGTAATCCTCGCGGCCGACCACGGTCCCGCTGAATTCCTGCGGCAGTGCGGCGACCTGCGCGGCGATGCGCTCGGAGCGGTTTTCCGGGTTCGGGTGCGTCGACAGCCACTCGGGCGTCCTGCCGCCGCCGCTCGCCTCGCTGACCCGGCCGAGCATGTCGAAGACGCCGGCCATCTCGCGCGGGTCGTACCCGGCCGCGCGCATGTAGCGCAGCCCCAGGTCGTCGGACTGGCGCTCGTCGTCGCGGCCGTACTTCAGGAAGAGCAGCCCCATCGCGGCGCCCGCCACATCGGAGAGCTGTGCGACGGTCGGCGAGAAGATCGACGCCGCGCCGAGACCCACCTGCGCGAGCACCGCCCGGCTCATCTGGTTCACCGAGTGACGCGCGGTCACGTGGCCGATCTCATGGCCGATCACCGCGGCGAGCTCGGCCTCGGAGTCCAGATGCGCCAGGATCCCGCGCGTGATGTAGATGAAGCCGCCCGGAAGCGCGAAGGCGTTCACGACCGGGTCGTCGACCACGCGGAACGTCCACGGCAGGTTCGGCCGTTCGGACTTCGCCGCGAGACGGCTGCCCAGCTCCTGGATGTAGGCCTGCAGCGAGGCATCGGGGTGCAGCCCCATCTCGGCCACGATCTGCTGGTCGTACTGCCGGCCCAGCTCGATCTCCTGCGCCTCGCTCACCAGCGAGAGCTGTCGCCCGCCCGTCGCCGGATTCACGGCACAGGCGCCCGCGCCCGCCGCCAGGGCGAGCACGAGGACCACTCGGCCGATCCAATTTCCCATGTTCATCAGCTCGGGCCTCCTGCCTGCGATGGGTCCGTCAGAGCACGATCACCCGCGCGAGCGTGTACAGCAGCGCCGCCACACCCGCGGACACGGGTACCGTCGCCAGCCAGGACTTCACGATGTTTCGGATTATCGACATGTTGAGCGCGCCGATCCCCTGCGCGAAGCCGACGCCGATCACGCCACCGACCAGCGTGTGCGTCGTCGAGATCGGAAGGCCCATGCTGCTCGCGAGCAGCACGGTCGTCGCCGCGCCGAACTCCGCGGCGAAGCCTCGCGTCGGCGTGATCTCCGTGATCTCCTTGCCGATCGTGGCGATCACCTTGTACCCAAGCGTCGCCAGACCGATCACGATTCCGCCACCCCCCAGGAGCAGCACCCAGAACGGCACGCCCACCCTGGACGATACCGCCTCGAAACCCGCCCGGTACAGCTCCACCACCGCCGCCACCGGCCCGACCGCGTTCGCCACGTCGTTCGCCCCGTGCGCGAACGCCACGTAGCACGCCGTCGCGATCTGGAGAAACGCGAAGATCCGCTCCACGTACGCGTACGGCTCCCGCGCGCCCTGGCGCGTCGCGCGCAGCAGCGCGCCCGCGAACACGCCCGCCGCCGCCCCTACGCCCAGCGCCAGCAGCACCGAGAGCAGAACCGGCGGCGCTTCGAACCGGTTCTGGAGAACCTTGTAGATGAACGACAGCGTCATGATCGACACCGTCGCACCCACGATGTAGGGGCTGTAGCGCCGCGTCGCCGCGATGGGGTCCGGGTTGCGCAGGATCAGCCACCGGATCGCGCCGAACGTCAGGAACGCCAGCAGCCCGCCCATGAGCGGTGAGACGAACCAGCTCGCCACGATCTGCCCCATCGCGCCCCACTGCACCCCGCTCAGCCCGAAGCTGACCAGCCCCACGCCGAGCACCGACCCCACGATCGAGTGCGTCGTCGACACCGGCAGCCCGAGATGCGTCGCGAGGTGTAGCCACACCGCCGAGGCGAGGAGCGCCGACAACATCGCCAGCCCCAGCAGCAGCGGGCCATCCGCCCCCAACGGGCCCGTCGGATCGAACAGCTCCGTCTCCACGATCCCCTTGCTGATCGTGCTCGTCACTTCCGACCCGACCAGCACCGCCCCACCAAACTCGAAGACCCCGGCCAGCACGATCGCCATCGTCAGCGTCAGGGCCCCCGAGCCGACCGAGGTCCCCATCGCATTCGCGACGTCGTTCGCCCCGATCGTCCACGCCATGTACAACCCGGCGACCAGCGCGATCGCCAGGATCAACAACTCAACTGTCATCTCTTAGCCAACATCAGCCGGAGCAGGTCCGCGGTGTTCTCAGCGTAGTTCGCCATCGAGCCCAGAACGCGCAGGATGTTGAACCACATCATCACCGAGACCGGTCCGATCTCCTCCTCATGCTCGAACAGCCCCTTCGTCACCTCCGCCTGCCGGTCGTCCGTCTCACGCTCCGCAAGCCCGACCTCGTTCACCATCCCCAGGATCCGATCCACCTCCGGCCCCGTGAACGACGCCTCGAGCAACGTCGGCAGCTCCCGCGCAACCTGATACCACTTCTCACTCGCCCCCACCACCGCATCCACGAGGCCGAACACACCCTCCTTGATCGATTCCGGCGTCGGCGTCCGGCGCATCGTCAGCAACACGCCCAGGTCCTCCGCGCCATCCGCGATCTTGTCCTGCTCCTTCAGGAACTTCAGCACGTCGCCCCGGTCCACCGGGAGGAAGAGTGACTTCGGCAGATGATCCCGGATGTCGTTCTTGATCACATCCGCCTCGTGCTCCAGGACCTCGATCTGGCCGTAGATCTCTTCCGTCCGTTCCCAGTCCCCCTCGACGAAGGCTTCGAACATCGGCCGGATCAAAACGACCGTGTCGTGCACCCGCTCCGCGTGCTGAACCAGCGGCCCGAACGGCGACTTCGCGAACAAACCGAAAATCGAACGCATGACCCTCGCTCCTTCGACCTCGTTTCTGGCGCGCCCAACGTAATGGCAGCGTGTGGTTCGCACAATGCGCAAGCCCGCGCGCGACGGGGATTTTCCGGCCGGATGCAACAAATTGGGGCCTTCAGGAGTCTAATAGGGCGCGGAGGCGCCGGACGTCTCCTGTGTGATCAGCACCACCACGAGCGCGCCTCCAGCGGCTGAGGCGCCAGAAAGCAGGATACATTATGCAGTTGGCTCACTGGACCACGATTCGTACTCGTACACTGGCAGAGCAGGTATACCATGCCGTGCGCGCGCGTATCCTCGAGCGCTCGCTCAAACCTGGAGAGTTCGTGCGTGAGCAGGAGGTCAGCCGCGCACTCGGCGTCAGCCGGACCCCCGTACGCGAGGCGCTGGGGCGCCTGGCCACCGAAGGGTTCCTGGAGCGCATCCCCCACCACGGATTCCGCGTTCCGTCGAACTCGCTCGCCGATCTGCTGGAGCTCTACCCGATCGTCTCGGCGCTGGAGCTGACGGCCGGCCGGCTGGCGCTGCCGCGGCTGACCCGGGAGGACATCGCGCGTCTGCGGGCGATCACCGATCGACTCCGCGCCGCGCGCGACCGGGACGACGTGGAGGCGGTGAGCGCCTGCAAGGCCGAGTTCCACGATGCGATCTGCCAGAAGAGCGGCAACCGGCGCCTGGTCGACATGCTGCGCGATCTGCGAACGCAGATCACGCGGCTGGAGGTGTGGTACTACTCATCGCGCGAGCACGCCGATCGCTCGATTCAGTGTCAGGAGGAGATCATCCGGCACATCGAGCGTGGTGAGTTCGATGCGGCGATCGATGTCCTCCGCTCGAACGTCTTTCTGACCTACAACGAGCTCTCCGAGGAGTACGAGCGGGAGACCGGCCTGCGACACACGGCGTAGCGGGCCCGGGGACACGAACGAGCACGTCCGTCCATAGACCCACGGACGCACTGGAGCGCACGTGTGGGCGCACGCGCGGGTCGCGCGCGAGCTGCCTGCACGTGCGCTTCATCGTGCCTGTGCCTGGACGCAGAGGCCAGGCCCCCGGTCCGATCAGGCTATGCGTGCCCCATGGCGCCCGGCCGGTTTCTTGCACGCGTACCCTTTCATGGTGCACGTCGTCACTGTAACAGGTGACAGATTGCAGAAATTTCGCCGGATGGTGCGCGATTGGGGGTAGAAACGTGCAAAATGTCATCCGGCCTGTTGACGATTCGGCAGTCGGTCGATAACATTGCTCGTCGCGCGGGGGTGGGCCTGGGCCGGCGCGACGGCGTGCGTGCGCGTCAACGATGACATCAGGCCCGGAACTGCGCTGGAGACACCGCGCATGCATACGAGATTGGGACGTTACGACACACTGGCGGCGGCGAAGAGCTGGTCGCCCACGATGAACGGCGCGAGCCCGGCCCCGAACGGGGAACGACTCGCGCCTTCTCGCATGATGGACATCGATCGGATCTTCGGCGAGAACGCGTTCGGGCTGGCCGAGATGAAGGCGCGGCTGCCGCGGACGGCGTACCTGGCGCTGCTGGAGACGATCCAGAACGGCACGGAGCTGGACCCCGGCGTAGCGGACGCCGTGGCTCTCGCGATGAAGGAGTGGGCGACGGAGCGGGGTGCGACGCACTTTACGCACTGGTTCCAGCCGCTCACGGGTCTGACGGCGGAGAAACACGACTCGTTCATCGTGCCGAACGGGGGCGGCGGCGCGCTGGCGGAGTTCAACGGGAAGGACCTGATCCAGGGCGAGCCGGACGCGTCGTCGTTCCCGTCGGGCGGCCTGCGTGCGACGTTCGAGGCGCGGGGCTACACGGCGTGGGACCCGACGTCGCCGGCGTTCATCGTTGAGGCTCCGTTGGGCTCGTACCTGGCGATCCCGACGGCGTTCGCGTCGTGGACGGGGGAATCGCTTGACGCGAAGACGCCGCTGCTGAGGTCGGCGCATGTGCTGGACCGGGTGGCCCGGCGAGCGCTGTCGCTCTTCGGTGTGGACGACGGACCGGTCACGGCGACGGTGGGTCCGGAGCAGGAGTTCTTCCTGATCGACCAGGAGTTCTACTACCGTCGTCCGGACCTGATGACGACGGGCCGGACGCTGTTCGGCGCGAAGCCGCCGCGGGGGCAGGAGCTGGAGGACCACTACTTCGGCTCGATCCCGGAGCGGGTGCTGTCGTTCATGATGGAGGTGGAGCGGGAGCTGTACCGCCTGGGCGTTCCGATCAAGACTCGCCACAACGAAGTGGCGCCGGGGCAGTACGAGATGGCGCCGATCTACGAGAGCGCGAACGTTGCGGCGGACCACCAGCAGTTGATGATGTCGCTGCTGCGGCGGATCGCGCCGAAGTACGGGCTGGTCGCGCTGCTGCACGAGAAGCCGTTCGCCGGTGTGAACGGGAGCGGCAAGCACCTGAACTGGTCGCTGTGCACGCCCAAGAGCAACTTGCTGGAGCCGGGCGAGAGCCCGGAGGAGAATCTGCAGTTCCTCTTCTTCTGCACGGCGGTGGTGCGCGGCGTGGAGCGCCATCAGGACCTGTTGCGGGCGAGCGTGGCGTTCGCGGGCAACGACCATCGTCTGGGCGCGAACGAGGCGCCGCCGGCGATCATCTCGGTCTTCCTGGGCGAACAGCTCGCCGAGATCTTCGAGCACCTCGCCAGGGCCGAGAAGGTGAAGTCGAAGAGGAACGGTGGCTTGCTCGGCCTCGGCACGCCGGTGCTGCCGCGTCTGCCGCAGCACGTGGGCGACCGCAACAGGACGTCGTCTTTCGCCTTCACCGGGAACAAGTTCGAGTTCCGGGCGCCGGGCGCGTCGCAGTCGGTCTCGTTCCCGGTGATCGTGCTCAACACGATCGTGGCCGAGTCGGTCGACGAACTGGCGACCGAGCTGGAGGCGGAGCTCGAGAGCGGACGCGACCTGGAGGGCGCGATGCGGGCGCTCCTCTCGCGCGAGATCCCGCGCATCCGGCGGATCATCTTCAACGGCGACGGCTACTCGCCCGACTGGCAGGCGGAGGCCGAGCGCCGGGGGCTGCTCAACATCCCGAACTCGCTGGACGCGATCGAGCGGCTCATGGATGAGAAGAACGTCGCGCTCTTCGAGAAGTACGGCGTGCTGAGCCGGCGCGAGCTGGAGGGCCGCGAGGAGATCCTCGTCGACCAGTACTTCAAGACGGTCAACATCGAGGGCGAGACGACGGCGGACATTGCGCGCACCATGGTGCTGCCGGCGGCGATCCGCTACCTGACCGACCTGCTGGCCGCCCTGGAGCAGGCGGACGAGGTCGGGATCGAGCTCGAGGGCGTGCGGAAGACGGCGGAGGAGGTGGCCGGGCGGATCGACGAGCTGCGCACTGCGCTCGATGAGCTGGTCCGTCAGAACGCCGAGCTGGGCGGCGACGACGTGCACTCCAAGGCGCGTCACATGCGCGACAACATCATCCCCGCGATGGCCGCGGTGCGCGCGGTGGCCGACGAGCTGGAGAAGATCGTCCCCGACGACCTCTGGCCTCTGCCGCGGTACCGGGAGATGCTGTTCGTGAAGTAAGGCGGCTCGCCGGGCATCGGCTTTCGGGGAGAGGTGCGGCGTACCCGCATTCGGCACGATCCGCCGAATGCGGGTACGCCGTTTCTATTATCGTCCTACCACCGGAACCGGTACGCGACCTTGAGGAAGAGCCCGTCGCTCTCGCGCTCGAGGCGGCGGAACTCGAACACTTCGTCCGTGCCGAGGGAGGCGCCGTACCCGAGATAGGCGACGGTGCCGGGGACCGGCTCGTAGGAGGCGAGGAGGTCGATGCGAGCCGTGTTGGTCTTGCGTGGGGCGGTTGCCACGCCGTCGACCAGGATCAGGTTGCCGTTGTCCGCGGCGCGGAGCGCGTCCTGCGATTCGTTGCGCAGCTCGGCGATCGCACGCATGAAGAAGGCGCGCGTCGGCTGGAGCTCGAGGCGGGCGCGGGTGATGAGGGAGCGGCCGAAGCGCGAGTCATCGCGGACGCGGGCGATGTGCCGGTAGTTGCCGGAGAGGCCGAGCCGGACCGACTCGCCCATGCGCAATCCGACGTTGCCGGAAACCGCGGTTTCGGTGCCTTCGGATCCCTCGGCGAAGATGGCGGTGGCGCCGCGGCTGAGGCCGAGCCGGGCGTCGAACGCCCGGAACGCCGGCGTCGTGACATCGATGCCGTACCGCACGCCGGAGAGTTTCTCGGCCGGCGAGTAGGCGTGGGTGAAGTCGCCGCCGAAGACGCTGTAGTTCGCGTAGTCGTCCGGGTCGAGGCGCCAGAACGAGCGGTTGACGTTGGCCTCGGCGCGCCAGCCGCCGCGGAGCTGGAGGCCGGTGCTGAGCGACTCGCCGCCCTCGATCGCGTCACCGGCGCCGACGGCTTCCGTCGCCCAGAGGCGATACGGACGGGTGATGATGTCGATCTTCTCGAGCACCCCGCCCGGTGCGCCGTAGAAGCTGATGCGGTTGAACGCGCTCCCATCGACGATCCCGGTGCGGTTCACGAAGCCCGTCCGCGTGACGAAGTCCTCGCCCACCACGTTCACGCTGTAGTTGAAGCCGAAGTGCCGGCCGGTGCGGTCGAGCTCGAGCTTGCCGATCGGCGCGCTGCGGTCGACGCCGCCCTCGCGGGTCCAGGCGCCGCCGAGCTGGGCCTGGACGAAGTACATCCGGCCGAAGACGTGGCGGACGTCGGCCGCCAGGACGCGGTTGTGGCCGAAGCCATCGAGGGAGGTGCGGTCGGTGTAGAGGATGCCGGCGAGCGAGTTGCTGCCGAAGTCGCGCCTCACCCGCGTGACGTTGAAGAGCGCGTCCTCGCCGCCGGCCTGGTCGAGCGCGGTCAGGTGTGCTACGGCGACGTCGCCGAACTTGCCGGTGACCTTCCCGCCCGCGATCGGATCGACGATCTGGCGGGTGTGCACGAGCTGGTTCGGTGCCGCGAAGAGCTCGATCCCCTCGAGGAAGAACGGGCGCTTCTCGGCGAAGAAGAGGGCGAACCGCTCGTTGATCGTGACCTGCCCCGCGTCGGCCTCGACCTGGCTGAAGTCGGGGTTGATCGTGGCATCGAGCGCGAGGTTCGTGAAGCCGACGTGGAAGTTGGCGCCGACGTCGGGCTCGACGTCCTCTCGTTCGAAGGCGCCGGCAGCGGTGCGGAGCCCGTTGGCCGCGGCGGTCAGGAAGGGCTGGGCCTCGAAGACGACGCCGCGCTCGAGGTCGTAGAGCCCGGTGAGCGTGCCGGACTGGGCGAGGAAGCTCGCGCTCGCGCGGCGCGTGGCGGTCCACGTGTCCGTGTACCCCGTGCGCTGGATCCTGCGCTCGACCTGGAAGCCCCACGACTGCGGGCCGTTGCCCGGGTAGCGCAGACTCTTGAAGGGGATGCGCACCTCGACCTCGTAGCCGTACTCCGTGATCCGCCCCTTCGACTCGAACCAGTAGTCCGGGCTGTCGTCCATCGAACCGCCCCAGGTTCTGCCGGCGCCGCCGGCACCCTCGGTGCGCACGCCGTCCGCCTGCACGCCGAGCGGGTTGACCGCGAAGAAGAACGCGCGCCGGCGGTCCTGGAAGGTGTCGAGGTAGAGGATCACGCGGTCGTCGCCGTCGATGTCGTCGCGGTCGGCGAGCGTCGCGCGGATCGCGTCCGGGCGGGAGTCGTAGGCGCGGATGCCGAAGTGGATCGCGTCGGGGGCGTACCAGACGAGGACCTCGGTCTTCTCGGCGGCCGGTCGGCCGTCGACGGGCTCGTACTGGGAGAAGTCGGTCAGGACGGCCGCGCGGGCCCAGACGGGCTCGGCGAGCACGCCGTCGATCTCGACGACGGCATCCTCGACGCGGGGGATCTCCACGGACGGGGCCTCCTGCGCCGCCGTCTGCTGCATGACGAGTGAAAGTGCGAACCAGAACACCGCGACACCTCGATCTCGGCCGCCGCGGTACGCGGCCACCTCCGATCGGTCGGCGGACGGCGCGTCACCGGGCGGTCCCGGTCATTTCCCAGGGGAGCGCGCGGATTTTATCGGCTCGTGCGGAATCGCACAAGCGCCGGTCACGCCATGCGATGCGGTCTGCGGTAGGCGCGCGGCGCGGGGTGGAACGCAATGAGCGCGGCGGCGATGGCCGCCGCGGAGCGGCGCGCGGTGCCCGCCCCGGCCCGCGCGTCCGCCGCGCCTTGCGGTGTGCTCAGAAGGTGACGCCGAGGCCGAGCGCCAGCTCGGGCCGGTAGTCACGCGTCGAGATCTCGATGCTCCCGGTGCCGTAGAGGAACGGAGTCGCGGCCAGGATGCCGAAGACGCCGCGCCCTTCGCTGCGGCGGCCGAGTTCGTCCCAGAACGTGCCGTCGCCGCCCACGGGGTCGGGACGGATGCGGACCATGTACTCCGGGCGCACGAAGAGGGCGAGGGAGAGGCGCTTGGCCGAGCCGAGGCGCTTGCCGATCCCGAAGCCGATCGGGATGAGAGTCTCGGTGGCGTCCTCTGATCCGGGCACCGGGCGTCTCTCGTGGCGGACACCGATCGTGAAGCAGACGGGCGGCACGTAGTCGGTCATCTCGTACCCGATCGCGCCGGCCAGGACGAGACCGAGCCCCGGGTCGTACTCGGGGCGGCGCAGCGAGAAGTCGAAGGCGAACTCGGTGTTGAAGTTCAACCCGAGCCGGCCGCCGTAGGCGTTGGTTCGGCCGTCCGAGACGACTTCCCCCTGGACCGCGATCTCGCCGGGATCGGCGGGGCTGCCGAGGCAGACCTGCGCGCCCGCGGGCGCGGCGATGGTCAGGATCAGGGCCGAGGCGAGGACCGCGCCCGCAATGCCGTATCGTTGCGTCATGGCGATCTCCCGTGGTTGGAGGGTACGTCTTCGGTAGCACCCTCCATGCCAATCGCGGGCGGGACGACACCCACCGTCCACTCCGGGGTATGACGCACGGACGCATGACCCGGGAGCCGCTCTCGTGAAGGATACCGAAGCCAGGAAGGGCCCCGAGCGAGGAGATGCGACGTCGCACGTCCGTTTCCTCGGCGACGGGGACCTCGTGCATTTTCTGAGGCACACGCGCCGCAGACTCGCGCGGGCCCAGCGGGACCACGTGGACGCCTACGCCTCGGCCCTCGCCGCGCTGGAGCTGGAAGCGGCCCGGCGCGGGATCGAGATGCGCGGCGTGCGCGAGCGTGTGCCCGCGCCGGTCGCGCGGAAGCAGCTCGACCGCGCCGTCGCGATCGACGACCCGGCGGGCGTGCGCATCCTGCTGCGCTGGCTGGACGGCCCCGGGCTCTTTCGCGCCTACCGCTACGCGCTGCGCGTTCCGGATGCCGAGGAGCGGGCGCGGATCCTGGAGCGCGTGCACTGGCACCTGAACGTGCGGCTCTTCGGGGTCCAGGTGGCCCGGCGCAGACGGCGCCGTGCGGCCAAGGCGCTGCGCAACCTGGAGGCGCGGCGCCGGGCCGAGCGCCTGCGCACGGCGCTCGCTTACATGTTCCGCAAGTACTACGGACTGAGGGAGGGCAGCCGGGGGTAGCCCCGGCCGCGGCGTTTCATAGTGACGGCGCGGCGGCCGGTCGGGCGCGCCCCGGCGCAGCCGATGGGGGAGGATCGAAGATGAAGAGACGACCGACGACGAAGCAGCGTGCACCGTGG
Organism: uncultured Gemmatimonadaceae bacterium; assembly: GCA_964410055.1. Taxonomy (GTDB): domain Bacteria; phylum Gemmatimonadota; class Gemmatimonadetes; order Longimicrobiales; family RSA9; genus CALBZE01. The sequence continues at coordinate 26,118 of CAYPGK010000036.1, forward strand.
TACGGGGCCGGGGCGTTCGGCGCCTTCGTTGGGCCCGTGGAGGCGGCTGAACAGGTCCCGACCTGGGCCGCCGAGGCGCTGGCGTGGCTCCAGGCGCACCCGCTCATCGCGTCGGTGGTCGGTCTCACGCTCCTCACCGCCGCTGCGTGGTTGTCGCTCGTCATCGTGCACCGCTACGTGCTGCGCATCGTCGCTCGACTCACGCACCGGACCGCGGCGTGGTGGGACGAGGTGCTCGTCACACACCAGGTCTTCCACCGCCTCGCGTGGATCGTCCCGCCCGTCGTCGTCTACCAGGGGATCGATTTCGTCCCGTACCTCCCCGACGCGCTCTCGGAGCTGGTCGGCCGCGTCGCACTGGCCTCCCTGGCGATCTTCGTCGCGCGCGCCTTCTCCTCGCTCCTTGCCGCGGTCGACGACATCTACCGGCGCTACCCGATCTCGAAGGAGCGGCCGATCAAGGGCCTCCTCCAGGTCATCGGGATCGTCGCGTACATCGTGGCCGGGATCCTGGCGATCACCGCGCTCCTCGACCGCGATCCGTTCTGGTTCATCAGCGGGCTGGGCGCACTGACGGCCGTCGTGATGCTCGTCTTCCGCGACAGTATCCTGTCGCTGGTCGCGGGCGTGCAGATCACGGCGAACGGCCTGATCCGCGTGGGCGACTGGATCGAGATGCCGGAGTTCCGCGCCGACGGCGACGTCATCGACATCGCGCTCAACTCCGTGCGCGTCCAGAACTGGGACAAGACGATCACCGTCATCCCGACGCACAAGTTCCTGGAGCATTCGTTCAAGAACTGGCGCGGGATGCACGAGTCCGGCGGGCGTCGCATCAAGCGGGCGTTCCACATCGACCTGGGCACGATCCGCTTCCTGACCGACGAGGAGATCGAGCGCTTCGGCCGCTTCGAGCTGCTGAAGGACTACATCGCGGGCAAGAAGAAGGAACTCGAGGAGCACAACCGGCTCCACCCGGCCGCGCCCGGGGAGATCGCCAACCAGCGGCGGCTGACCAACGTCGGGACCCTGCGCGCCTACATCATCGAGTACCTGCGCCAGCACCCGAAGCTGCACAAGGGGATGACGCTGATGGTCCGCCAGCTCCAGCCGGGCCCCGAAGGGCTGCCGATCGAGATCTACTGCTTCACCGCCGACACCCGCTGGACGGTCTACGAGTCGATCCAGTCGGACATCTTCGACCACGTCCTCGCGATGGTCCCGGAATTCGGGCTCAAGGTCTACCAGCGGCCGTCGGGTCGAGACGTCGCCGCCATCGCCGAGGGGATGGGGGCACTCCCGCTCCAGCCTGCGTGATGCGCGGCGGCGAGACCAATCCCGGCCCTGCGGGCGACGACGGGGTCGAGCCGGCGCCCGAGCGCGCTCGCCGGCCGGCCGGCTACAACCCCGACCGCCGCCGGACGCTGGTCGAGCGCTTCCGCGCCGCCCGGCGCGACCCCTCGCTCGTCGTGCTCGAGGGGCTGCACGCGCTCCGGCACGCGCTCCGCTTCGGCGCCGAGCCGTTCGAGGTCCTGACCTCGGATCCCGACGGCCTCGAGCGCCTCGCCCGCGAGCTCGCAGCCGACGTCGCCGACCGGATCCGGGCCCACGCCCGCACCATCGACGACGCGACGCTCCAGCAGCTCACGCCCGCGCCGATCCACACGAGCCTCATCGCGCTCGCGCCGCGCCCGGCGCAGGACCTCGATGCCGCGCTCGCCGACCCCCGGCCCGCGCCCGTCGTGCTGGTCGAGGAGCCAGCGAACACCTACAACCTCGGCGCGATCGTGCGCATCGCCGCCGCGGCCGATGCGGCGGCGCTCCTCGCGACCGGCAAGCACGACCCGTGGAACCCGGGCTCGGTCCGCGCCGGGGCGGGGCTCCAGTTCGCGCTTCCCGTCGCCCGCGTCGACGCCGTGCCCGCCTGCGACCGCCCGCTCGTCGCGCTCGATCCGGACGGCGACGTGGTCGCGCCGGCCGAGATCCCGCCCCGCGCGGTCCTGGCGTTCGGCACGGAGCGGTACGGGATATCCGAAGAGATCGAACGGGCGGCGGAGATGCGCGTCCGCATCCCGATGCGGGAAGGCGTGTCGAGCCTCAACGTCGCGACGGCGGTCTCGGCGGTGCTGTACGCGATGAAGTGGGGGCGCGAGGGGTGATTCGGGATTCGTCACCCAACCGTCCGTGCCACCACCACCCTCACCCCGATCCCACCGTTCCTCGTCCGGAGCACCTCCTCGAGCTCGAGGCCGGTCCGCGCCTCGAGCGCCGGGTTGGCGGAGAGGAGCGCGATGGACCACCCGCCGAACCGCTCGCGGGCGATCCGCCCCAGCGCCGCATACAGGTCGAAGAGGCGGCGTCGTTCGCCGATCCGCACGCCGTACGGCGGGTTGGTGACGATCCAGCCCGGGCCGGGCGGCGGCTCGACGGCCGATAACGTCCGGGTGTCGAACGCGACGTCGCCTTCGACGCCGGCGCGCCCGGCGTTGGAACGCGCGGCGCGAATCGCGCCGCCGTTGCGGTCGGTGCCGAGGATCGGGCCCGGCGCGGCGGGGAGGATCGCGTCCCGGGCACGGGTGACGACGTCGTCCCAGAGCGCGGCGTCGAAGTCCGGCCAGCGCCGGAACGCGTAGCGGCGCGGCGCGTGATCCGGACCAGAGAGGCCGGGCGGGATGCGGCGCGCGAGGAGCGCGGCCTCGATCGGGATCGTGCCCGAGCCGCAGAACGGGTCGACGAGCGGGGAGCGGCGGTCCCAGCCGCCCGCGAGCAGCATCGCGGCGGCGAGCGTCTCGCGGAGCGGCGCCTTGGCCGTGGCCTGGCGGTAGCCGCGCCGATGCAACAGCGCGCCGGACGTGTCCGCGCTCAGCGTGAAGCGGTCGCGATGGACGCGGACGATGAAGAGCTGGGGTTCGTCATCGTCCGCGTTGGCCGTTTCGGTGAGGCCGGGGCGCGAGGCGCGCATCGCGCCGTCGTCGGCGTCGTCGCGCATGCCGGGGCCGCTCCGCTCTTCGGCGACCCCATCGTCATCCGTGGGTGCGGAACCGGAAACGACCGTGACGGAAGGAACGGCGCGCGTGACCGCCTCGGCGAGCCGCTCGGCGATCGCGGCCTCATGGTAGAGCTTAGATTTGCGGCTGGTCACCCGGAAGGCGACGGCCGCGCCCGGGGCGACGACCGTCTCCCACGGCACCCGGCGCGCCTGCTTTTCCAGCTCCCAGAACGCGCGGGCGGTGAAGGTGCGCAGGCGGAGCACGATCCGGCTCGCCGTGCGCAGGTGCAGGTTGGCGGCGTAGAGCTGCTCGAGCGTGCCGCTCCACTCCACGCCCGCGTCATCGGAGACGACGACGCCGGCCACACCGAGCGCTTCCAGCTCGGCCGCGGCGAGCGGCGCCAGCCCCGGCGCTGTGATGGCAAAGAGCCGGTACGGCTCTCCCGTGCGCACCACCGATTCAGGAGGCGTGCACCGATTCCAGGCTCTCGAACAGCTCGATCGCGGCCGGAGGCAGGTGCTTGAGCGCCGTCGGCGTGAGCGGCATGTCCGGGACATGGCGCCACCGGTGCCGGCGCGAGATCATGCACACGTTCTCCGGCGTCGTGCCGAAGACGTCCGCAATGCGCGCGTGCTCGACTCCCCTCCGCGCCAGCTCCCGGATCCCGACCACGCATAGGGCATCCAGGCGCGCGTTCGGATGACGCTCGCCCCGACGCGCCGCCTGCTTCGGGTCCACCCGCCGAACCGGCCGCCGGTCCAACGTGCCGCCCGGGATCTCCCGGCGCGCCATCCCCCGGCCGAGCTGGACGACGTACGAGCGCGAAATCTTGTGCTTCGTTGCGATCTCCTCGATCGACAGCTCGCCGGCCGCGTACTCTTCGCGGATCTGCCGGACCTCAGCCTCGGTCAGCGGCGTCGTTCGCTGTCGCTGGCGCCGCCGCTTCGGACTCGGCAGCGCGCCGGGGATGTGCGCGTACGTGCGGCCATACACACAGGCCTGCACCGCACGCTCCGTGACTCCGAGCTCCTCGGCGAGCTGCCGACACGTCGCCCGGCCACGCCGGACTTGCTCGCGGCAGTACGCCACATGGCTCGCAAGCGCTCGCTGGCTCATTGCGTTGCTTCCGCCCTCTTCAGAGACGGATGGAGTTGATTGTGATGAATGTCACCTAAGTTATCAGTTCCGCGTCGCCGCGCAACCTTTTGTTGCGTGGCGCATGCCATCTCCGTGCCAGCCTGTGCGTGCCCCCACTTGCGGTTGCGCAGCGTATCGACTAACATCGGGCAACGGAATTGAGAATCAGTCTCAACGACCTGCGCCCCAAGGAACGGCGCAGCGGCACGAGGAGTGGACGAGGATGCTCGGAATCCGGAAAGGCGTGATCGGACTCGCGGCGGCGGCGGTGCTGGCGGGGTGCGGCGCGGGGAGCGGCGGCGATGCGGTCGTGAACGTGTATTCGCATCGGCATTACGAGGCGGACCAGCAGTTGTTCGCGCGGTTCACCGAAGAGACGGGGATCCGTGTGAACGTGGTGACGGCGTCGGCGGACGAGCTGATCACGCGCCTGGAGAACGAGGGGAAGAACTCGCCCGCGGACGTGCTGATCACGGTGGACGCGGGGCGTCTGCATCGTGCGAAGGAGAAGGGGCTCCTCCAGCCGGTGCGGTCGGAAGTGCTGGAGACGTCGGTGCCGTCGTCGTACCGGGACCCGGAGGGGTACTGGTTCGGTCTGACGCGTCGTGCGCGGGTGTTCATCTACGATCCGGCGAGGGTGAAGCCGGGCGAGCTGTCGACGTACGAGGGTCTGGCGGACCCGAAGTGGAAGGGCCGGATCCTGGCGCGGTCGTCGGGGAACGTGTACAACCAGTCGTTGCTGGCGTCGCTGATCGCGTCGACGGGCGAGGAGGCTGCGGAGAGGTGGGCGCGGGGCGTTGCGGCGAACCTGGCGCGTCCGCCGGCGGGCGGTGACACGGACCAGATCAAGGCGGTCGCCGCGGGCGTCGGCGATGTGGCGATCGCGAACACGTACTACTTCGGGCGTCTGCTCGCGTCCTCGGATGCGGAGGAGCGTCGTCTGGCGGAGCGGCTGGCGATCTTCTTCCCGAACCAGGACGGGCGCGGCACGCACGTGAACGTGAGCGGCGCGGGCGTGACGGTGAGCTCGAAGAACGTGGCGAACGCGATCCGGCTGCTGGAGTTCCTGGCGAGCGAGGACGCGCAGAAGATCTTTTCGGAGGCGAACCTGGAGTATCCGGTGAACCCGCGCGTCGAGCCGGCGGCGATCCTTCGGGCGTGGGGCGAGTTCCGCGCGGACACGCTGAACCTGGCGCGGTTGGGTGAGCTGAACGCGAGTGCGGTTGAGATCTTCGATCGCGCCGGCTGGCGCTAGACGTACGGGCGCGCGCCCGGGCGGCGGAGGCCGCGAGGGCGTGCGCGGTGGGTGCATGGAACGAGTGAAGGCGCACGCGTGCGCGGGGGTGCTCCCGTGACGGCCGGCACGGCCGTTGGCGGGGGCGTCCCCGCCGTTCGCGTTCTGGACCGGCTCGGTTTGAGCCGGTGGTGGAGCCCGTGGTCGGCGGCTGCGGCGGCGGTCGCGCTGATCCTGTCGATCCCGATGCTGGTCGTCGCGGTGGGCGCGGCGGGGGCGGAGGGGTGGGGGGTGTGGGCGCATCTGGCGTCGACGGTGATGCCGGAGTACCTGCGCAACTCGGTGGTGCTGGTGGTGGGGGCGGGCGGGCTCGCGCTGGTGATCGGCGTGGTGGCGGCGTGGCTGGTCGCGACGTGCGACTTCCCGGGGCGTCGCGTGCTCGAGTGGGCGCTGGTGCTCCCGCTCTCCGTGCCGGCCTACATCGCGGCGTACACGTACGCGGGGATGCTGGACGTGACGGGGCCGGTGCAGCGAGCGATGCGCGCGCTCGTCCCGTCGCTCTCGGAGAGCTTCGTCGCGATCCCGATCATGCGGATCGAGACGATGGTGGTGATCTTCGCGCTGGTCCTGTACCCTTACGTCTACCTGCTCTCGCGGGCGGTCTTCCTGGGGCAGTCCCGCACGGCGCTGGAGGCGGCGTGGACGCTGGGGCACGGCGGCGCGTCTGCGTTCTGGCGCGTCGCCCTGCCGCTCGCGCGTCCGGCGGTCGCGGCGGGCGCGAGCATGGTCGTCATGGAGGTGCTGAACGACTACGGCGCGGTCAGCTACTACGGCGTGACCACGTTCACGACGGGGATCTTCCGCTCGTGGCACGCGCTGGGCGACCTGGGCGCGGCGATCCGCCTCGCCGCGTTCCTCATGGTCTTCGTGCTGGCGGTGCTGGCGCTCGAGCGTTCGCAGCGCGGGCGACGTCGCGTGGACGATACGCGAGGGACCGGGCACCGTCCGCTGCTGCGGCAGCGGCTGCGGGGTTGGCGCGCGTGGGCGGCGTTCGCGGTGTGCTTCGCGCCGGTCCTGCTCGGCTTCCTGATCCCGGTCGCGCAGCTCGCCTACTGGGCCCTCCGCACCGCGGGCGACGTGGTCGATGCGAGCTACCTGCGGCTGGTCGCGAACAGCTTCGGGCTCGCCGCGGGCGCCGCGGCGATCTGCGTCGTGCTCGCGGTGCTCCTGGTCTACGCCGGGCGGCTCAGCCGCGGGCGCGCGATGGGCGTTGCGAACCGCGCCGTCGTCCTCGGGTATTCGATCCCTGGCGCGGTCATCGCCGTCGGCGTGATCGTGCCATTCGGCTGGCTCGACCGGACGGTCGACGCGGCCGCCGAGGCGACGTTCGGTTTCTCGACCGGGCTGCTGCTGAGCGGGACGCTCTTCGCGCTGGTCTTCGCGTACGCCGTGCGCTACACTGCCGTCGCGCTGCTCCCGCTCGAGGCCGGCTTCGAGCGGCAGTGCCGCAACCTGGACGCGGCGTCGCGGTGCCTCGGCGAGCCGCCGCTTGCCACGCTGTGGCGCGTCGCGCTGCCGCTGCTCCGCCGCACGCTCCTGGCCGCGGCGATCCTGGTGTTCGTGGACGTGATGAAAGAGATCCCGCTGACGCTCAGCCTGCGTCCGTTCAACTTCGACACGCTCGCGACGCGGGCGTACCAGCTCGCCGTCGACGAGCAGGTCGCCGAGTCGGCGAGCGCGGCGCTGGTCATCATCGCCGTCGGCCTCCTCCCGGTCCTCGGCCTGGACCGCCTGCTCTCGAGGGACCGGTCGTGAGGCGGGCGAGCGTGGGCGAGGCGCTGGAGCGGGCGGCCGCCGAGGAGTCGATGCGGGCGGCGGGTGCGGTGCCCGACGGGACGTCCGAGCACGAGGATGCCGGTGGAGTGCAGGGGCACGTGGAGCCGATGGCACCCGGTGGCACGGCGGAGCGTGCGGATGGTGCGACGCCGATGAACGCCGGCGGGGCGCCGACGGACGGCGGCATGGCATCGGCGGACGGCGGAACGGCACCGGTGAACGGGCGCGATGCCCGGGCGGATGCGCGTGCCGGTGCGGGGCCGGGCGCGG
>CAYPGK010000037.1:0-31108 GCA_964410055.1 uncultured Gemmatimonadaceae bacterium
AGACCACGGAGTTCTCCCCCGACCTGGTGGGCCCCGTCGACCCCGATTACCGTTTGGGCCCCCGCGACGAGCTGTGGCTGATCCTCACGGGTGATGTCGAGGCGATCTACAGATTGGTAGTTTCGCGCGAGGGGATGGTGATCATTCCGAACGTGGGGCAGGTCGCGGTCAACGGGCTCACGCTCCGCGAACTCGAGGATCGCCTGTACGATCGTTTGGGCCGGGTCTACTCGGGCGTGAAGCGCGGTTCCGATGCGACGACACGCTTCCAGTTGTCGCTGGGGCAGCTTCGCGTCAACCAGGTCTACGTGATCGGCGAAGTCGAGCGTCCGAGTGCGTACCAGGTGAGTGCGGCGTCCACGGTGTTGGACGCGCTCTACCTGGCGGGGGGGCCGAACACCAAGGGGAGTTTCCGCGCCATCGACGTGTACCGTGGCGGTCGACGCATCGCGACGGTCGACCTCTACGAGTATCTCATCCACGGCAGGAGTTCGGGAGAGATCCGGCTGGAGCACGGGGACCGCGTGTTCGTGCGGCCGTTCGTCCGGCGCGTCACGGTGCGAGGTGCGGTGCGTCGGCCGGCGATCTACGAGCTTGTCGAAGGCGAGGACCTTCGGACGGCGATCGCATACGCCGGCGGGCTGGACGCGACGGCGATCGTGGAGCGAGTCCTGATCGATCGGATCCTGCCGCCCGAAATGAGGCGGCCGGGGGTCGAGCGAGTCCTGGTCGACGTTTCGCTCTCGAGCCTCGCGGCTTCGGCAGCGGAGCCGGTGGAGCTGCGGGACGGCGATGTCGTCGAGGTGTTCCCGGTCGCCGAGGAGCGGCGGAACCGGGTGATCGTGGAGGGTGCGGTTCATCGGCCCGGCACGTACGAGTGGAGCGACGGTCTCACCCTGTTCCAACTCGTGGAGAAGGCGCACGGTCTGTCCGAGGAGGCGTACACCGCCCGGGCGCACGTCTACCGGCTGGTCGCGGAGGACGGCAGTCGTCGAATGATCCAGGTCCCGCTGGCCGGCGACTCCGCCGGTGATCCGGTGAGGGACTTCCTCCTCGCCGACCGCGACTCGGTCGTGGTCTACAGCCGGGCGAAGCTCCGCAACGAGCAGTTCGTCTCGATCGACGGATTCGTCAAGCATCCGGGCAACTACCCGCTGGCCGAAGGGATGACGATCCAGGACCTGGTCCTGGCGGCGGGCGGGTTCACGGAAGGGGCGGACACACGGTTCGCGGAGGTCGCCCGGATGCCGGATGAGAGTGTCCGGACCGACACGACCGCAGTCGTCATCCGTGTCCCGCTCGCCGATTCCGAGGGCGAGGCGGCGGACGGGGTGGCGATGAAGGCCGGCGACAGGGGTGATTGGGCGGGGGCGGGGATCCTGGGCTGGTTCCCCGACGCCTCGGAGCATCGCCTCCAGGCCGGTGACCGGGTCTTCATTCGCAAGGCGGTCGGTTACGACATGCCGCGGACGGTGAAGGTCACGGGCGAGGTGCACGTGCCGGGAACGTACGTGCTGGAGACCCGCGATGACCGGATCGTCGACATCCTTCGCCGTGCGGGCGGCCCCACGGCCGAGGCGTACCTTGCGGGGGTGCAGCTCCACCGCCGGGAGAACCTGGTCGCCACGGATGTGCCGGCAGCGTTGTCGGACGAGAGGAGTCGCTATAACCTAACGCTCGAGCCGGGCGACAGTCTGCACGTGCCGGCCTATAACCCGACGGTGCTGGTGACGGGCGCGGTCGCGTTCGAGACGCTCGTGCTCTACGAGCCGGGGAAGCCGCTCTCGTACTACGTAAATCGTGCGGGCGGCTACCTGGATACGGCGGATCGGGGTCGCGTGACCGTCACGTACATGGACGGCGAGCGGGCGACGACGGGCAAGGTGTTGCTCTTCCGGCGCTCGCCCGGCGTCCAGCCCGGGAGCACGATCCACGTGCCGGAGAAGCCGGCGTCGGAGCGTGGCGGCTTCAATCTCGACCAGTTCCTTAGCCGTACGACGGGGATCCTGACGTCGGCGATCGGGCTCTGGGTCCTGATCGACCAGATCCGCGGCGACGGCTGAGGCCAGGAGCAGAGGCATCGGGCGGCGGGCTAGGTCAGATACGCCCTGTAACTGACAGGGCCAAGGTGTATCCAGAAGCACGGGGTGAATGTGCGCGATGGTGTTCATGCCGGACGCCCACACGACCGGGGCACGCGTGCCGACCGAACTGTACACGGAGCGGCGGTGGTACGCGTGCTATACGCGCGCGCGACATGAAAAGCGGGTGGAGCACGTTCTACGGGAGCGCGGGATCGAGAGCTATCTGCCCGTGATCCCGCGGCTCCAGCAGTGGAAGGACCGCAAGAGGCGGGTCGAGTTTCCACTATTCCCCAGCTACGTGTTCGGGAGATTCACGCTCCAGGAGGTACACGCGGTCCTGACGACGCCGGGCGTCAGCACCATCGTTCGGATCAACGGCTATCCGACCCCGATCTCGGATCGGGAACTCGAGAACGTCCGGCGTTTCGCCGCGGCGGTCGCCGAAGGCGGCATGGAGCCCGAGCCGGCGGCATACGTTCGGGAAGGCGATTGGGTGCGGGTCGGTGACGGTCCGTTCCGTGGCGTGGTCGGGATCGTGGTCGAGCGTCGGGGCCGTCGGCGGGTCCTGGTGGGGCTCAGCGCGATTGGCCAGGGTTTCGACGTCGACGTCGACGTCCGATTCCTGGAGCCGATCGAGCCACCGGCAGAGGATTGAGGGCCAGGGGGCCGAAAAGCTGCGGAAGGATCCATTGAAATCGATGAATCGTTACGGAATCGCGATCTACGCCGATGGCGCCAGCGTGCGCGACATGATCGATGCGCACCGTCGTGGCGTCGCGGACGGCTTCACGACGAATCCGACGCTCATGGCGAAGGCGCAGGTGCCGGATTATCGGGAGTTTGCGAGAGAGGTGCTCGAAGCGATTCCCTCGTTGCCGATCTCGTTCGAGGTGATCGCGGACGAGTTCGACGAAATGGGCCGTCAGGCGCGCGAGATCGCGAGCTGGGGCGAGAACGTCTTCGTCAAGGTTCCGGTCTGCAACACGAAGGGCGAGTCGTCGATCCCGCTGGTGCGCGAGCTGTCCCGCGATGGGGTGAAGGTCAACGTGACGGCGGTGTTGACGCTCGATCAGGTGCGGGCGGTGGCGGAGGCGGTGGCGGACGAGACGCCGTCGATCGTGTCGATCTTCGCGGGCCGGATCGCGGACACGGGTCGCGACCCGATCCCGGTCATGCGGGAGGCGGTCGAGATCTGCGCCGCCCGCCCAAAGCTCCAGGTCCTGTGGGCGAGCCCGCGTGAGGTCCTGAATCTCTACCAGGCGGCGTCGTGCGGTTGCCACATCATCGCGATGACGACGGACCTGCTCGCCAAGCTGCCGTTGCGGGACAAGGACCTGACGGAATTCTCGCGCGAGACCGTACAGATGTTCTACGACGACGCATGCCGGGCCGGGTACACGCTCTGAGATGGGTGTGCATCGAGAGAAAAGCGTCGTCATCACGGGCGTAGCGGGCTTCATCGGCAGCAACCTGGCGGACCGCTTGCTGGCCGAGGGCTACCGCGTGATCGGGATCGACGACCTCTCGTACGGAGTCCCGGAGCAGATCCCCGCCGGCGTCGAGTTCCACGAGCTCGACGTCCGCTCTCCCCAGATCTACGACGTTGTAGCAGGCGCCGACGTTCTTTTCCACCTCGCCGCAAAGAACTGCATCTCCGACTGTCAGCTCGATCCGGTCGACACCAGCAGCATCAACGTGGTCGGCACGGTGAACGTGTTCGAGGCGGTGCGCCGGGGCGGGGTGCGGAAGGTGGTCTACGCGGAGTCGTCGGCGCTGTACGAGGGCTCCGATGTGTTCCCGACGCCGGAGAGCGCGGAGGCGCCGGAGAGCTTCTATGCGGTGAGCAAGCTCGCGGGGCGCCAGTTCGCCGAGGCGTATCGTCGCTTCTACGGGTTGAATGCGACGGCGCTGCGGTATTTCTGCGTCTACGGCCCGCGGCAGGACTACCGCCGCACGATCCCGCCGGTCATGAGCGCGTTCATCCTGCACCTGCTCCAGGGGCGTCGTCCGACGATCTACGGGACGGGGGAGAAGCGCCGGGACTTCGTCTACGTCGACGATGTGAACGACTTCCACGTGCGGTGCATCACGGACCCGCGGACGGACGGCCGAGTCTTCAACGTGGGGAGCGGTCGCAGTCATTCGGTCCGGGAGATCTTCGACCTGATCCGCGACCTGGTGGGTAGCGACCTGGAGCCACACCACGAGCCCGACCTGCCGGGCGAAGCGCAGGAGACGCTGGCGGACATCAGCGCCGCGCGCGAGCTCGGGTGGGAGCCGAAGGTGGATCTGGAGGAAGGGCTGCGACGCTCGATCGCCTACATCCGGGAGAAGGTGCTGGGCGACAGGGCGCTCGAGCCGGTGCGGGCGTGAACGTCGCCGCGTTGGTCCTGGCCGCGGGGAAGAGCAGCCGGATTGCGCCGGTCGCGGGGGGCCGCCCCAAGCCGCTCCTGGAGCTGGGCGGCAAGCGGTTGATCGAGTGGAACCTGGAGTGGCTTGCCGCGCACGGGGTCCGCGAGACGTGGATCAACCTGCATCACAGGGCCGAGGAGGTCCGGGCGGCGCTGGGCGACGGCGAGCGGTACGGCATCAGTGTACGGTATTCGTACGAGCCGACGCTCCTCGGGACCGCGGGCGCCTGGCGCAACGTGGCGCCGTCGTGGGACGGAACCTGGCTCATCGTCTACGGCGACAACGTGACGCGCTTCGACCTCTGGTCGTTCCTGGGCGCGCATCGAGACCGGCGCGCTACGGCGTCGATCGCGGTGTTCGATCCGTCGCTGCACAGGAACACCGGGATCGCGGGCGGTCACGTGGCGCTGGACGAGGACGGCCGGGTGGCGGCGTTTCGGGAAGGCGAGCCGCCGCGGCCCGGGCGCCGCGAATTCGTGAACGCGGGCGTATACCTGTTGGAAACGGACGCGCTCGAAAACGTCGGGGCCGGGTTCCAGGACTTCGGCCGCGACGTTTTTCCACGCCTGGCAGCGAGCGGGAGCGCGTACGGTCACGTCATGGAGGAGACCGGCTTCTGTCTCGGGCTGGACACGCCCGAGACCTATGCGGTCGCGAAGGAGCTGGTCGAGGAAGGGGAAGTGGCACTCATATGATCATCACCCGGACGCCGTTCCGGATCACGCTCGGGGGCGGGGGCACGGACTTGCCCTCGTACTACGAGAAGCACGGCGGGTTCATCTTCGCGATGGGGATGGACAAGTACATGTACATCATGTTGAACCCGCCGATCGTGGACGACAAGATCCGGCTGCACTACAGCCGTACGGAAGTCGTCGACCACGTCTCCGAGATCCAGCACGACCTCGCGCGGGAGGCGCTGCGCTTCCACGGGATCGAGAGGAAGATCGAGATCTCGTCGCTCGCGGACCTGCCGGATGGGACAGGGCTGGGCTCCTCGAGCGCGTATCTGGTGGGGCTGCTCACGGCGCTGCACCATTTCCGCCGCGATCACGTTCCGTTGCAGGTCCTGGCCGAGGAGGCGTGCCACATCGAGCTGGACATCCTGGGGAAGGGGATCGGCAAGCAAGACCAGTACATGGCGGTGTACGGCGGCTTCACGGTCCTCGACATCGATCGGGACGGCACCGTGCACGTGAGGTCGGTCGAGCTGCCGAGCGGGGCGGTGGACGCGTTCGTGGCGAACACCCACCTTTATTACACGGGCGTACGGCGGAGCGCGGAGGAGGTCCTGCGTGGGCAGGACAGCGCGATGCGGAACGCCGCTGCGCCGACGCGGGCGCAGGTCGAGGACTCGCTCCACCGGATCAAGGACCTGGGGTACCGGATTCTGGACGCGGTTGAGTCGGAGGACTTCGACCGTTGGGGCGAGCTGCTCCACGAGCATTGGGAGAACAAGCGACGTCTCTCCGATCGCGTCTCGCTCGGCGACGTCGACCGCCTGTACGACCACGTTCGCGAGGAGTACGGCGTGCTCGGCGGGAAGATCGCGGGAGCCGGGGGCGGCGGCTTCCTCATGCTGTACTGCCCGAAGGACCATCGCCGGCTCGAGCAGTTCATGGCATCGCAGGGGATGCCGCGGCTGCACTACGGGATCGAGTTCGAGGGCTCGAAGGTGATCGCCAACCTGGCGAGCGCGCCGGCGATGCGGAACGTGCCGGTCCCGACCGCGACCTGACGTGGCCGGCTCGAGCGGGATGCGTGGCCTGGCCGGGCTGGAGCGGGAACGTGATAGCCTGGCCGGGAAGGTGGTGCTGGTCACGGGCGGCAGCCAGGGGATCGGGCTGGCGTGTGCGGAGGAGGCTCTGGCGGCGGGCGCACGGGTCGCGATCGCGGCCCGGGGCCGCGGCGCGCTGGAGGAGGCGGAGTCGCGCCTCGCCGCGGAGCACGGCGGCGACCGCATCCGTGCCTTCGTCGCGGACGTGGGCCGCGAAGCGGAGGTCGAGGCGCTCGTGGCGGGCGTGGTGGGGTGGGCGGGGCGGATCGATGGGCTGGTGCACGCGGCGGCGGTGATCGGCCCGATCGGCCCGGCGCTCGACGTGGATGCGACGGAGTGGCTGGATGCGGTGCGCGTCGACCTGTGGGGCACGTTCCTGGTCGCGCGGTCGGTCGGCCGCGTCATGCGGTCCCACGGCGGCGGCCGGATGGTGCTCCTGTCTGGCGGCGGCGCGACCTCTCCGTTCCCGAACTACAGCGCGTATGCGGCGAGCAAAGCCGGCGTCGTGCGGCTCGCCGAGACGCTCGCGGTCGAGCTGGCGGAGCACGGGATCGAGGTGAACGCACTCGCGCCCGGCTTCGTCGCGACGCGGATCCACGAGGCGACGCTGGCGGCGGGTGACCGCGCGGGCGCAGATTACGTGGAGCGGACGCGGCGGGAGCTGGAGTCGGGCGGCGTTCCCGCGGCGCTGGCGGGACGGGCAGCGGTCTTCCTGCTGTCGGACCGGGCCGCAGGGCTGACGGGCCGGCTGGTCGCGGCCCCGTGGGACGAATGGTGGACCTGGCCGGAGCGTCGGGAGGCGATCCGCGAATCGGACCTCTTCACGCTCCGGCGGATCGTGCCGGGGGACCGGGGAGTCGCGTGGACGTGACCGGAGGGGGCGCGCTCGGCGTCGCCGTGATCGGTTGCGGCCTGATCGGCCGGCGACGGGCGGCGACGGCATCGGCGCACCCGGATACGCGCCTCGCGGCGGTCGTGGATGCGGACCCCGGCCGGGCCGAGGACACGGCGCGCGCGTACGGCGGCGACGTCGCACCGGACTGGCGGGCGGCGGTGGCGCGGGAGGACGTGGACATCGTCGTCGTGGCCACGCCGAACGGATTCCTCCGAGAGATCGGCTGTGCGGCGCTGGAGCGCGGCAAGCACGTGCTCCTGGAGAAGCCGATGGGGCGGAACCTGGCCGAAGCGCGTGCGCTGGCGGACGCCGCGCGCGCGAGCGGCCGGCTCCTCAAGATCGGCTTCAACCACCGCTACCACCCCGGGCTCGCACAGGCGATCGAGTTGGTGCGGTCGGGCGCGATCGGGCGAGTCGTGACGATCCGCGCCCGCTACGGGCACGGCAGCCGGCCGGGGTGCGAAACGGAGTGGCGCGCCGACCCCGCGCTGGCCGGGGGCGGCGAGCTGACCGACCAGGGTGTCCACGTGGCGGACCTGATCCACGCCGTCGCCGGGATGCCGAGGGAGGCGTTTGCTTTCCTCCAGACGGCGGTGTGGCGGATCGCTCCGCTGGAGGACAACGCGCACGGGCTGTTCCGCTTCGCCGACGGCGCCGTCGCGCAGCTCCACGTGAGCATGACGCAGTGGAAGAACCTGTTCTCCTTCGAGGTCTACGGGGAGACGGGCTCGGTGAGCGTCGAGGGGTTGGGCGGCAGCTACGGCCCGGAGCGGCTTGTGGTGGCGCATCGCAACATGGAAGGCGGTGTGCCGAAGTTGGAAGAGGAAGAGTTCCCGGGCGAAGACGTGTCGTGGCGGCTGGAGTGGGAGGACTTCGTCGCGGGCGTGCGGATCGGAAGACTCACGCAGGGCGGCCCGGAGGATGGAGTGGCGGCGATGCGGATGATCGACGCGCTCTATCGATCGGCCGAGAGTGGGACCATCGTGGAGGTGTGAGTGAGAGCCGCGGTCTTTCTGGATAGAGACGGCGTTTTGAACCCGTTGATCGAGGGTGAGGGCGAGTTGCGCTCGCCGCGCACACGGGAGGAGTTCGAGCTGGACGTATCGGCTCGGGACGTGGTCGAGCGCCTGCAGCGTTTGGGTTATCTGGTCTTCGTGGTGACGAACCAGCCGGATATCGCGCGGGAGAAGCTGCCGCTGACAGAGCTCGTCGCGATGAACCGGGAGGTGCGCGCCCGCCTGAAGGTGGACGACCTGCGCGTCTGCCCGCACGACGACGACGATGACTGCGAGTGCCGCAAGCCGCTGCCGGGGATGTTGCACGTGCTCGCGCGGCGGTGGGGCGTCGATCTGTCGGAGTCGTTCATGGTCGGCGACACCTGGCGGGATGTGGAGGCCGGCCGGGCGGCCGGCTGCCGAACGATCCTCGTGCGCCGGAGCTACAACGCCGGGCTCGAGGCGGACGAAGTCGTCGATTCATTGGAAGAAGTCGTCGAAGCGATTACCGCCCGTGAGGTCGTGCATGCCTGAGAGTTTCGCTGCACGATACCTGGCCGAGGCGCGACAGATCCTGGACCTGCTCGATCCGGCGTCGATCGATGCGATGGCCCATTCGCTCGCGGAGCTGCGCGACGGCGGCGGTCGGCTTTTCTTCCTCGGGGTCGGCGGCGGCGCCGCGCACGCGTCGCATGCGGTGTGTGATTTCCGCAAGATTGCGGGGTTCGAGGCGTATGCGCCGGTGGACAACGTGGCGGAGCTGACGGCGCGTGTGAACGACGAGGGGTGGGAGACGACGTTCGTCGAGTACCTCCGGGGGAGCCGGCTGGATGCGGCGGATGGCGTCTTCGTCTTCTCAGTCGGCGGAGGGAGCGAGGAGCCGAGCGTGAGCGCAAACCTGGTCCGTGCCGTCGCCTATGCGAAGGAGGTGGGCGCGCGGGTGTACGGCGTGGTGGGTCGCGATGGCGGCTACACGGCGTCGCGGGCGGACCACTGTGTGGTCGTGCCGACGGTCGACCTGGGCACGGTCACCGCCCACACGGAATCGTTCCAGGCCGTCCTCTGGCACCTCCTCATCTCGCACCCGGCGCTCCAGCGTCACGGGATGAAGTGGGAGAGTCTCGACCGGGGTGGTGAGGCGGTCACCGCGAATCGCTGAGCCGCACTCCGAGCCCGGGCGCGCGCCGGCGCGCGTTTGCGATTCCGCCCACCGGTAGTCGTCTCCGACGACGGTGGGCGAAATCGTTGAGGCGCCTGGAGCGGGCGTCGTGGCGGGCTCTGGACGCGGGTGTCGGCCGGGGCGATCTCCTTGGAGGAACGATCGGAATGGGAGTGGGCTTGTTCGAGAAAACAGCCGTAGCGGCGGGTGAAAGCGGGGCGCGGGAAGGGTCGGAATCGGCGGCCGAGGCGCGGGACGACCGCGTCGTGGATCGGGATCTCAACGGCGCTCCGCTTCCGTACCCGATGCCCGAGGTCGTCTTGCGGATCCGGGAGGAGGTCGACTGGGACTCGGTGCTTCCCGCGCGTGCCCGGACGCGGCGCTGGCGGATCGAGCAGCGGATCAAGCGCGGGATCGACATCGTCGTCTCGCTCGCCGGGCTGATCCTGCTCTCGCCGCTGTTCGTGGTCCTCGCGCTGCTCGTGCGGCTGACGTCGGAGGGGCCGATCTTCTACCCCTGGCGAGTGCTCGGGGAGCGGGCGCGGCCGTTCGTCGGGTACAAGTTCCGCACCATGGTGCCGAACGCAGACCAACTGAAGCGCGAGCTCCTCGCCCGGAACCAGATGAGCGGCCCCGTCTTCAAGATGCGCGACGATCCCCGGGTCACTCCGGTCGGTCGGTGGCTGCGCAAGTTCAGCCTGGACGAGCTGCCGCAGCTCTGGAGCGTGCTGAAGGGGGACATGAGCCTGGTCGGCCCGCGTCCGCCGTCGGCGGAGGAGTTCGCGGCGTTCGAGCCGTGGCAGCACGGGAAGCTGGCGGTGATCCCCGGGATCACGTGCCTCTGGCAGGTGCAGGGCCGTTCCGAGATCGCGGACTTCGACGAGTGGGCGGCGCTGGACCTGGAGTACATCCGGAACTGGAATCTGTGGCTGGATCTGAAGATCCTGCTGAAGACGATTCCGGTGGTGATCGGGGGGCGGGGGGCGTATTGAGGCGCCTGGTGGCGCGGGGGCGGCCGGCTGTTCGCCGGCGGGGGACGGCCGCGCTGCGCGCGGCGGGGGGTGGCCGGCCGCGGTGCGGTCTGCGGGAGGCGGCGGCCTTCGGCCGCTGCGGGATCGGCCGGGCGGCTGCGCCGCCGGCGGGGTGGTGGCGGCCTGCGGCCGCGGTTGGGACGGGTCTGGGCGGTTCGGGCGCGGCATCGTGGGGGCGGCGTGGTCGGTAACGGCGAGTCCTTGGGTCGTGCGGTGCGTGTCGAGGTGCTGGGCACGCCGGTGGACGCGGTGACGATGGAGGGGGCGGTGGCATGGGCGGCGGGGGCGATCGAGGGCGGGTCGCGGTGCCGGATCCTCGTCACGAACGCGAACAAGGCGTGGCTGGCCCGGGGGGATGCGCGGCTGCGTGCGATCCTGGAGGGGGCGGAGCTGGTGATCCCGGAGTGGGCGACGGTGTGGGCGGCGCGCCGGCTCCGCCGGCCGACGCTGCATCATGTGGGCGGGATCACGCTCATGGTGCGGCTGCTGGAGGAGGCGGAGCGGCGCGGCTGGTCGGCGTATTTCCTGGGCGCGCGGCCGGAAGTGGTCGGTGCGCTGGTCGAGCGGCTACGGCGCGAGCGGCCGGGGTTGCGGATCGCGGGGCACCATCACGGCTACCTGGACGCGGATCTCGACCGTGCGGTGCGGCGGGACATCGCGGCGGCGCGGCCGGACCTGCTCTTCGTGGCGATGGGGAGCCCGCTCCAGGAGTACTGGATCGACGGCGCGTGGGCGGAGATCGGCGCGGCGGTCGCGCTGGGCGTGGGCGGGAGCTTCGATGTGCTGGCGGGGCTCAAGAAGGACGCGCCGCGGTGGGCGCGCGGGCGTGGGCTCGAGTGGCTGTACCGATTGGCTCAGGATCCCCGGCGCTACTGGCGTCGCTATCTGGTGACGAACACCTGGTTCGTGAGCGCTGTGCTGGCCGAGCGGATCCGGGAGGCTTTGCGGTGGTGGAGGTGAGTGGCGGCCGGTGGCTGGACGCCGCGCTCGCGCTCGACGACTGGATGCGCGCGCGCGACTACGCCGGCCACGATCCGCACGACCTGCTCTCGAGCCCGCTCGTCCGCGCGCTCAGCCTCGGCAACCGCTGGCTCGCGGTGGCGTGGACGCAGCTCGGGAAGCGGAGCCGGATCGACCTGCGCCCGCTCCTCGGGGTGCGGCCGGCGCGGAACACAAAGGGGATCGGGCTGGTCCTCGCCTCGTACGTGCGGCTCCACGCGGCGACGGGAGATGAGCGCTTCAGGGAGGACGCGCGGCGGCTGGTGGAGTGGCTGGGGGGTGCGGTCTCGCCGGGGTGGGAGGGAGCGGCGTGGGGGTACCCGTTCCCGTGGGCGAACCGGGACTTCCACGCGCCGGCGGGCACGCCGTCGTCGGTGGTGACGTCCTTCGTCGCGCACGCGCTCCTGGACGCGGCGGACGCGTTCGGGTGGGAAGACGCGCGGGAGCTGGCACGACGTGGCGGCGTGTTCGTACGACGCTCGCTGAACCGGATCCCGGGGCCGGACGGCACCTTCTGCTTCAGCTACACGCCGCTCGACCGGCGCGGCGTCCACAACGCGAGCCTTCTCGCGGCGTCGCTGCTCGCACGGCTGGCCCGGCTGGACGGCCACGACGCACTGGCCGACGACGCGCTCCCGGCCGCGCGCTTCAGTGCTCGGGCGCAGCGACCGGATGGGTCGTGGCCGTACGGGCTCGGCGCGCGCAACGGCTGGGTCGACAGCTTCCACACCGGCTACGTCCTGGTGGCGCTGCGCGACATCGGCGCGGCGCTCGGGACGGACGAGTTCGACGACGCGATCGACCGGGGGCTCGACTACTGGAAGCGGGCGTTCCTGATCGGACCCGCGGTGGGGTTCCACGCGGGGTCGCCGTACCCGATCGACGCGCACGCGGTCGCGCACGCAATCCTGATGCTCCTCGAACTACGGGACCGGGATCCCGAGGCGCTCGTAATCGCGGAGCGGCTGGCCGACTGGGTCGTGCGAGAGATGCGGGACCCGGCCGGGCACTATCACTACCTGAGGACTCCGCGCGGCACCAACCGGATCCCGTACATGCGGTGGGTGCAGGCGTGGATGCTCCTAGCGCTGTCGGAGCTGGCGCTGTCACGTCGGTGGAACGGGTTTGAGCGCGAAGGCGCGACCGGACGCTATGTCGGCGGCGTGGACGGCAAGGGAGCTCGCCGCGGTCTCGGCGGCATCGTTCCCCGCGGGATCGACGCGGAGCAAATCTGAGAAAGGTGACTGAT
The DNA here is from genome assembly GCA_964410055.1 of uncultured Gemmatimonadaceae bacterium. Taxonomy (GTDB): domain Bacteria; phylum Gemmatimonadota; class Gemmatimonadetes; order Longimicrobiales; family RSA9; genus CALBZE01. Next base: position 12,602 of record CAYPGK010000037.1, read on the forward strand.
GAAGCAGGTCTTACAGGAGATGGACACGGGCGCGCTCCGTCTGGTCGACGTCCCTGCGCCGCTGGTGCGGCCGGGCGGCGTGCTGGTACGTACGCGCTACTCGGTGATCAGCGTCGGGACGGAGCGCTCGAAGATCGAGTTGGGGCGCAAGTCGCTGCTCGGAAAGGCACGCGAGCGGCCGGACCAGGTGCGCAAGGTCCTGGACGCCGTCAAGCGTGAGGGGGTGGCGAGCGCGTACCGCAAAGTGCGGAGCCGTCTCTCGGCGCCATCGCCGCTGGGCTACAGTTGCGCGGGCGTGGTCGAGGCGGTCGGCCCGGGAGTCGACGACATCGAGGTCGGCCAGCTCGTGGCGTGCGCGGGCGCCGGGTACGCGAACCACGCCGAGCGGGTCTGGGTGCCGAAAAACCTGGTCGTCCCGGTGCCGGACGGCGTGGTGGCAGACGAGGCCGCGTTCGCGACGCTGGGCGCGATCGCGCTCCAGGGCGTGCGCCAGGCCGACGTCCGCCTGGGCGAGACCGTCGCCGTGATCGGGCTGGGGATCCTGGGGCAGCTCACGGTACAGCTCCTCAGGGCGGCGGGCGTACAGCCGATCGGGATCGACGTGGACGCTGCTCGGGTCGCGCTCGCGGAGCGGCACGGCGCGGCCGGCGTGCTGCGCTCGGAGGACGTGGCCGGGCGTGTCGCGGTGCTGAGCGGCGGGATCGGCGCCGACGCGGTCATCATCACGGCCGCGACGTCGAGCGAGGACCCGATCCGCCTGGCCGGAGAGATCGCGCGCGACCGGGGCCGGGTCGTGGTGGTGGGCGCGGTGCCGATCCGCCCGCCGCGCTCTCCCTACTACGAGAAGGAGCTCGAGATCCGGCTCTCGCGCTCCTACGGGCCCGGCAGGTACGACCCCGAGTACGAGGAGAAGGGGCACGACTATCCGGTGGGCTACGTGCGCTGGACGGAGCGTCGCAACCTCGGCGAGTTCCTGCGGCTCCTCTCCACCGGCGCGGTCCGGATGGACGAGCTGATCACGCACCGCTTCCCCTTCGCCGAGGTCGAGCGGGCGTACGGGACGCTGACGGGGGAGGAGGGGCGCGGGGCGCTCGGGGTGGTGCTCGAGTACCCGGAGGAGGCGACGGAAGAGCCGCGGCGGATCGTGGTGCGGGACGTTGCCGACCCCCGTGCACCGGTCACCGGCCCCATCGGCGTCGGGCTGATCGGCGCCGGCAACTTCGCGCAGGACGTCCTGATTCCGTCGCTGAAGCGCCTGGGCGTCGAGTTCCGCGGCGTGGTGACGGCGAGCGGGCTCACGGCGCGGGGCGTGGCGGAGAAGCACGGCTTCGCGTACGCGGCGTCGAGCGCGGACGAGGTGCTGGCGGACCCCGGCACGCACGTGGTCGTCGTCGCGACGCGCCACGACGAGCACGCGCGGCTGGCGGCCGAAGCGCTCCGCGCGGGGAAAGCGGTCTTCGTCGAGAAGCCGCTCGCGCTGGACGAGGCGTCGCTGGAAGACGTGCTCGGTGCGGCGTCGCAGGGTGGGCCGCTCATGGTCGGCTTCAACCGCCGCTTCGCGCCGGCCACGCAGTTCGTGCGGGAGCGACTCGAGCGGACGGCGGGCGCGCGGGTCATCCACATCCGCGTGAACGCGGGTGCGGTGCCGGCCACGTCGTGGGTGCACGACCCGGAGGTCGGGGGCGGGCGGCTCGTCGGGGAGGGGTGCCATTTCATCGATCTGGCGCTCTACCTGGCCGGCTCGCCGGCGGTCGAAGTGAGCGCGCAGGCGATCGCGGGTTCGGACCCGGCGGCCGCGCTCCAGGACAACGTCGTCGTCACGCTGCGGTGCGCGGACGGCTCGATCGCGAGCATCCTCTACACGTCGAAGGGGAACCCGCGGAGCGGGAAGGAGCGGATCGAGGTGTTTGCGGGCGGCGTGAGCGCAGTGATCGACGACTTCCGCGGCGCGGAGGTGCACGGCGCGAAGCGGGAGCGGTGGAAGGGGCGGCAGGACAAGGGGCACCATGCGGAGCTGGAGGCGTTCGTGCGCGCGGTGCGGGAGGGGGCGACGTCGCCGATCTCCCTGGCGGAGCTCGAGAATTCGAGCCGGGCGACGTTGCGCGCGGCTCGCTCGCTCGCGACCGGGCTCCCCGAGCGCCTCGACTGAACCGGAGCCCCATGTCCACGCCGCGCACGCTCCGCGTCGAGCTCCACTGCCACACCGTCGCCTCGCCGGACGGGCACATCACCTTCGACGGGCTGGTGCGCACGGCCCGGCGCCGCGGGATCGAAGTGGTCGCGATCACGGACCACGACACCATCGACGGTGCGCTCGATTTCCGGCGCTTCGCCGAGCGGCGCGGCGTCGGGCTCGAGATCATCGTGGGCGAGGAGCGGACGCTGGCGGATGGTTCGCACGTGATCGGGCTCTTCCTCGAGGAGGCGATCCGCTCGGACACACTGGCGGAGGTGGTGCGCGAGATCCGCGCGCAGGGCGGGATCTGCGTGCTGCCGCACCCGTGCAGGCGCCGGGACGGGGTACTGCGGGATCGGGTGGGGGATGTTGACCGGGCGGTTGATTCGGGCCGGGCGGCAGATGCGGGTCGGGCGACAAATGCGGATTGGGAGGCGGCTACCGACAGGGCGACCGAGGCCGATCGGCTGGCCTCCGCCCTCCTCGAACTGACCTCGGGCGACGCGCCCATGCCCCATGCCTTCGAGATCTTCAACCCCAAGTGCTCGCTCGAAGAGAACCGGCGGGCGCGCGAGCTGCTCGCGATGGGGATGGCCGTCGCGGGTGGGAGCGATGCGCACTTCGAGGCGGACCTCGGCGAGTGCGTGAACGTCGTCGCCTATGAGACGGATGTGGAGACGAGCGTGCGGTGGGCGCTGGAGCGGCCGGGGCGCGTGACGGTGCTCGGGGTGCCGCAGCGAGCGGGGTCGCAGGGACGGAAGTACGCGCCGCTCTATTACCGGATCAAGCCGTACGTCCGCGTGCCGCGGCCGCTGGTGCCGGCGGCGAACCGGGTGTACCGGTCGTACCTGAACGTCGTCGCGAAGCGGACGCTCGCGCCGCTGGAGGAGAAGTACGGGGGCGGATGAAGAAGGCGATCAAGGCGGCCGCGCGCCTCCACGGGTGGACGATCCATCGTCGCCTGCTCAGCCGGACGCCGTACTGGCCGGAGGAGCGGCGCCGGGCGTACATCGACCAGCACCTGAGGACGACGCTGGTGCGCGCGTACGAGGGGACCCGCCACTACCGCGAGGCGTTCGACGCGGTCGGCTTCGACCCGCGGGTCGACTTCCGCGGGCCGGAGGACCTGGCGCGCCTGCCGATCCTCACCAAGGACCGGATCCGGGCGGATGCGGATGCGCTGGTCGACCCGCGGTTCCGTCGCTTCAGCATCGAGGCGACGACGAGCGGGACGACGGGCGAGCCGATGAAGATGCGGCTCAACGAGGGGTACGTCGCCTTCGACACGGGGTGCATCTTCCGCCACTGGTCGTGGGCGGGGTACCGCTGGCGGGACCGCATGGTCGCGCTCCGGAGCTACGTGCCGGAGTCGGAGCACGAGCCGCTCTGGCGCTACGACCGCGCACAGAACACGCTCTTCTTCTCGGCCTACCACCTTTCGCCCGAGACGTGCGAGCGCTACATCGAGCAGATCCTCGAGTTCCAGCCACTCTTCATCAAGGCGTACCCGTCCTCGGTGGCGGTGCTGGCCGAGTACGCGTATCCGGTTCGAGAGAAGTTCCACGCGCTGCGCGGGATCTTCACCTCCTCGGAGACGCTGCTCCCGACCGAGCGTGAGACGATCGAGCGGACGTTCGGCAAGAAGGTCTTCAACTGGTACGGGATGACCGAGCCGGTGATGGTGATCACCGAGTGCGAGGCGCACGAGGGGATGCACATCAACTGGGAGTACGGCTACCCGGAGTTCCTGCCGTCGGACGACCTCCCGGAGGGCGAGTACCGGCTCGTGGCGACGAGCTTCCACAACCCGGTCATGCCTTTCATCCGCTACGAGACCGGGGACGTGGTCCGGCTGCTGAACGAAGACCGGACGTGCTCGTGCGGGCGCAACCTGCCCCTGGTCGAGACGGTGGTCGGGCGCAAGGACGAGTGCATCATCACGCCCGACGGCCGGCGGCTGCCGTCGGTCAACTTCTACACGCTCTTCCGCAAGTACGCGGAGATCCTGCGCTTCCAGCTCGTGCAGTACGGTCGCGCCGAGGTGGTGGCGAAGATCGCGCCGCGGGCGGGGGTGTCGGGCCTCGAGTCGGTGCGGTCGCGAGTGGAGGAGGAGCTGCGTGCGCGGATCGGGCCCGGTGTCGTGCTGGAAGTGGAGGTGACGGACCGGTTCCTCACGAACGCGGACGGCAAGACGCCGCCGATCCTGCGCAAGGTCGGCACACGCGCGGTCGAGGAGCGGGAGGAGTACCGGATCTCGACACAGCAGGCGTGGGGTGCGGAGCGGCGCGGCGAGACGGCGTACAAGCTGGACTGGAACGAAGCCGATCGCGTCCCCTCTCCAAGGGTGCGGGAGGCGCTGCACCGGCTGATCGACAGGGACCCGTACCTGTGCTGGTACCCCGAGGCGGCGACGTCGGAGGCGGAGGAGCGGATCGCCGCGTACGCGGGCGTGCCGGTCGAGCACGTGCTCCTCGTGCACGGCTCGGACTCGGGGCTCGAGCTGATCGCCCGCGCTCTCGTGCGCGAGGGCGACCGGGTCCTGATCGTCGCGCCGACGTACGACAACTTCCGTGCGGTCGTCGAGCAGCGAGGCGCTACGCCGGCGTTCTTCGAGTACCTGGGTCGCGGTGAGTTCCCGGTCGATGCGCTGGTCGAGCGGATCGGCCGCGAGGCACCGCGCGTCGTCTACCTGACGAATCCGAACAACCCGATCGGCTACGTGCTCGAGCGGCCGGCGCTCGAGCGGGTGCTCGGGCAGTGCGAGGCGGTCGGCGCGGTGCTCGTGGTCGACGAAGCGTACTACGAGTTCTGGGGCGAGACGATCGCCGATCGGGCGACGTCGTCCCGGACGCTCCTCGTCGCGCGCACCTTCTCGAAGGCGTTCGGGCTCGCGGGGCTCCGCCTCGGCTACCTGGTCGGCTCGCGGCCGGTGCTCGACCTGCTGCGGCGGGTGCACAACCCGAAGGACGTGACGATGCTGGCGAAGGCGGCGGCCGCGGCGTCGCTCGAAGACGCGGCGTCGCTCGGCGAGTACCTGGCCGAGGTGCGCGAGGCGCGGGCCCGGCTGTACGCCTTCCTGGAGGAGCGGGGGATCGAAACGTACCCGTCCGAGGCGAACTTCATCCTGATCCGCTGGGACGACGCCGCGGGGCTGATCGACTTCCTCGCCGCTCGCAACATCCTGGTCCGTGACCGGACGGCGTACTTCCACGGCGCGGGGCACGTGCGGATCACGGTGAACGGTGTGGCGGCGGTGGAAGCGGTGATCGAGGCGTTGCGCGCGTATCTGGACGCTCGGGGAGACGGGGCCGGGGCGACCGCGCGCGAGGCGCGGGGCGAGCCGGCGCGCGATCCCGCCCCGCGAGGGAGCGGCGCGGCGGCCGACCAAGCACCGACGGGTCCGCGGGCTTGAGCAACCGGGGCGGTCCGGTGGCGACAGAGGTGCGGGGGCGGCTCCTTGCCCGCAACACGGTGCTGAACCTGATCGGGCTCGGCGCCCCGATGGTGGTGGCGGTCGCTGCACTACCCATGGTAGTGCGGGGGCTGGGGGAGGAGCGGTTCGGCATCCTGGCCATCGCGTGGATGGTGATCGCCTACCTGGGCGAGCTGGGCGTGGGCCGCGCGACGACGAAGTTCGTTGCGGAGGCGCTCGGCGCCGGGGACGACGAATCGGCGGCGGAGACGGCGTGGACCGCGACGGCGCTGCAGGCGGCGTTCGGGCTGGCGTGCGGCGTTGCGCTCGCGCTCGCGACGCCGTTCCTGGTCGGGGGTGCGTTCGAGATCGCGCCGGAGTTCGAGGCGGAGGCGCGGGGCGCGTTCCTGTGGCTCGCGGCCGGGCTGCCGATCGTGATCGTGGCCGCCTCCTGGCGCGGCGTGCTCGAGGCCGCACAGCGCTTCGACCTGATCAGCGCGGTGCGGATCCCGGCGACGATCGCCAACTACCTGCTTCCGGTCGCTGCGATTGCGCTGGGGTGGACGCTGCCGGGCGTGATGGCGCTCCTCGTTGCCGCGCGCGCGTGCACGCTCGTCGCGCTCTGGGCGCTCGCGCTCCGGGCGGTGCCTGCGCTCCGGCGCGGGCCGGCCGTGCGGCGCGGGCGAGTGCGTGAGCTCGCGGGGTTCGGCGGCTGGGTCAGCGTCTCGAGCGTGGTCTCGCCGATCCTGGTCTATCTGGACCGGCTCGTGCTCGGCGTCCTCGCGTCGATGTCGGCGGTGGCGTACTACGCTGCGCCGTACGAGGTGGTCAATCGGCTAGCGATCCTGCCGGCGAGCGTGGTGGCGACGCTCTTCCCGGCGCTCAGTGCGCTCGGCGGGCGGGCGGAGTGGGACCGGGTCCGGCGCCTGGCGAGCCTTTCGCTAAAGGTGATCCTTCTCGTCATGGCGCCGTTCGCCGTGCTGATGGCCGGCGCCGCTTCGGATCTGCTCGGCTGGTGGCTCGACGCGGAGTTCGCGAAGCACAGCGCGACGGCGCTCGTGATCCTGACGGTCGGGATCGTCTCCAATGCGGCGGCGCAGGTGCCGTACACGGTGCTGCAGGGCGTGGGGCGCGCGGACATCACGGCCAAGTTCCACCTGCTCGAGCTGCCGATACAGGCGGTGCTGGTCTGGGTGCTGGTCGGGCGGTGGGGGATCGCGGGCGCCGCACTCGCCTGGACGATCCGCACGTCGCTGGATGCCGCGCTCCTCTTCTGGGCCGCCGGGCGGCTCGCCGGTCTCTCGCCGCGGGTGCTCGCCGAGGAGGGGGTGGTGCGGATGGCAGCGATCGTGGCGCTCGCGCTCGCGCTCGCGGTGGCGCTGGAGAGGTCTGCGGTCGGGGCGGGGGAGCGCGCCGCGATGCTCGCGGCGCTGCTCGGCGTGCTCGTCGCGACGTCGTGGCGGCTCGCGCTCTCGGCCGCGAACCGGGAGCGGCTCCTGGGAGCGGTGCGCACGGCGAGGCGGCGGTGAGGGGAGGGGCGTGATGGCGCGGGAGCGACGTCGCCGGAAGGTGCTGATCATCGGGCCCACGCCGCCGCCGTTCCAGGGGATGGCGGTCTTCACGGAGATGCTGCTACGCTCTCCGGTCCTCGCCGCGGCATACGACGTGGTGCATCTCGAGACGGCGGACCGGCGCGGGCTCGACAACATGGGCCGCCTCGACCTCGGGAACGTGCTCCTCGCGCTGCGACACGCGTTCGGCCTGGCGTGGCTGGTCCTCCGCCACCGGCCGGACGTGATCTACGTCGAGGTCTCGCAGAACGAGTGGGCGTACTTGCGCGATGCGGTTTTCATCGCGATCGGGCGCGCTCTCGGCGCACGGGTGGTGACGCACCTGCACGGCAGCCATTTTCGCGAATTCTACCAGACGGCCCGCCCTCCCTTCCGGTGGGTGGTGCGGCGCACGTCGAGGTGGCTGAGCGGCGCGTTCGTGCTCGGAAAGGGGCTGCGCTGGATCTATGATGGGCTGGTCCCGGCGGAGCGCGTGCTGGTCGCACCGAACGGGATCGCGGACCCGTTCCCTGAGGGCGCGCCGGAGCGAGGGCGGCCGCACGCGGACGCGGCGGCGGCCGGGGAAGCGCTGGGGCGCGAGGACCCGGGCCGTGCCGGGCGAACCGGCCAAGCGGCAACCGCGTCCCGACCACTCACGGTGGCGTACCTGGGCGCGCTCTTCCGCCCCAAAGGGTTCATCGAGCTGCTCCGCGCGGCGGCGCTGCTTCGGGAGGGTGGGGAGGATTTGCGCTTCGTGTTCGCGGGGGCGTGGGTGTCCGATGAGGAGCGGGAGGAAGCCATGGAGCTGGTCGCCCGGGAGGGGCTGGAGTCCGTGGTCTCGTTCCCCGGCGTCGTGAGCGGGGAGGCGAAGCTCGCGTTCCTGCGCGAGGCGGACATCTTCGTCTTCCCGGGCATCCAGGCCGAGGGGCTGCCGCTGGTGATCCTGGAGGCGATGGCGGCGGGTCTTCCCGTGGTGAGTACGCCGGTCGGCGCGGTGCCGGACGCGGTGCTGGAGGGGGAGACCGGCCTGATCGTGCCCTCCGGCGATGCGTCGGCGCTCGCCGACGCGATCCGCACCCTGGCCGGTGACGCGGCGCTGCGGGAGCGGATGGGGCGGGCGGGGCGGGAGCGGTTTGTGGCGGAATTCACGGACAGGCGGTGTGTCGAGCAGCTCGTGGCGGCGCTCGACCGCGTCTGCGACTCTTGAGAACGGGTGAGCTGGTGAAAATCGTCAACATTGTGGGCGCACGCCCGAATCTGATGAAGATCGCGCCGTTGATGGAGGTCATGCGGCGCACGCCGGGGGTCGATCCGATCCTGGTCCACACCGGGCAACACTACGACGAGCGGATGTCGGAGCTGTTCTTCCGGGAACTGGAGATCCCGGCGCCCGACCACTATCTGGGCGTCGGCTCGGGGACGCACGCGCAGCAGACGGCGCAGGTGATGGTTCGACTGGAGCCGCTCTTCAAGGAGCTGCGCCCCGACCTTGTTCTCGTGGTGGGAGATGTCAATTCGACGCTGGCCGCCGCGCTCGTCGCATCGAAGCTCGGAATTCTTCTCGCGCACGTGGAGGCCGGGCTCCGCAGCTTTGATCGTTCGATGCCGGAGGAGGTGAATCGCATCGTCACGGATGCGCTCTCCGACCTGCTCTTCACGACCGAGCGCGGAGCGATGGAGAACCTGCGGCGCGAGGGGATCGCGGAGGAGAAGGTCCACTTCGTCGGCAACGTGATGATCGACACGCTCCTCCGCCACAGGGAGCGGGCGGAGGCGCTCGACGTCCCCGGCAGCTTTGGCGTGCCGCCGGGGGCGTACGCGGTGGTGACGCTGCACCGCCCGTCGAACGTGGACACACCCGAGGCGCTCGCCGGGATGGTCGACGTGGTCGCGGGCGTAGCGGAGCGGCTGCCGGTCGTCTTCCCGGTGCACCCTCGCACGCGGAGCCGCCTGGCGGATGCCGGGCTGCTGGCGCGGCTCGAGGCTGAGCCCGCCGTCCGGCTGACCGAGCCGCTCGGCTACCTGGAGTTCCTGGGCCTCCTGGCCGGCGCACGGATCGTCCTCACCGACTCCGGCGGTGTGCAGGAGGAGACGACGATCCTCGGAGTGCCCTGTCTCACGTTGCGGGAGAACACGGAGCGGCCGGTCACGATCACGCACGGCACGAATCGGCTCGTCGGGACGGATCCCGCGCGTATCCTGGCGGCGGTCGACGAGACGCTCGCCGCTCCGCGCCCCGAGGGGCGGCGCCCGGAGCTGTGGGATGGGCGCGCGGCGGAGCGGATCGTGGACACGCTGGTCTCGCGAGGTGACGTTCCCGCCAACGCCGCCGTAGCCGGACGACAGACGGAGTCATCGGAAGGGTTGGCGTGAGGAACGCCCACGCGTACGCGCTCGTGCCGGAACGGCTCGGCAAGGCGCGCGGCGTCCTGGCCGCTGCCGGGGCAGTGGCCGTCTGCATTGCGGCGTCGTACGTCCTCGTCGACAACCCGTGGTTCGCCACCGGCGCGGTCGTGGGCGGCGCGATCCTCTTCCTGCTGCTGCTCCGCCCGAAGGTCATCCTCGGCGCGATGCTCGCGCTCGGGCCGTTCGATCTCTCGTTCATGACCGGGGGGTTCAAGGCGCTGCTCCCCGGGCTCGGCGGCCTGGACATGAACGGGATCCGGCTGATCGGCGTCGTGGCAGGGCTCGGCGCCCTGGCGCTCGTCGAGCGGGACATGCTGCGCCACGCGCTCGGCAGGCACGGCCGCTGGTACATGGTCTTCCTGGTCTTTGCCGCGGCGACGCTCGTCCTCTCCCCGAACCGCGTGGAGGGGGTGCGCCTCCTCTTCAAGCTCGCCTATCCGCTCGCACTCTTCGTGGCGGTGCTCGCCATCGCCCGGACGAGGGACGAATTGGCGCGGCTGACCGACTGGACGCTCTGGGGCGCCATAGCGATCACGGTGGTCCTGAACCCGATCTACGTCATGGCCGGCGGCTACGAGGTCGACCTGGGCGGGCGCGTCCGCGTCCACGGCGTGGGCGCGCACGAGAACCCGTTCTCGTTCTACCTCCTTGTGATGACGCTGATCGCGTTCACGCGCTACTCCGTGCGCGGCCAGCTCCGCTACCTGGCGCTCTGTGCCATCTTTGGCGCGTGGATGGCGTTCACGCTGACCCGGATCACGCTGCTCGCGGGGATGGCGGGCCTCGCCGGCGCCGCGCTCTATGGCGCGCTCATCGCGAGGAACCACCGCGCGGTCCTGGCCGCGGGGATCATCGGCGGCGCGCTCGCCACGGTGCTGGTTCCTGTGGCGCTCGAACGCTCGCTCGGCTACATTCCGACCGCTTCCGAGCTGATGAAGCTCGTGACCGATCCGGTCGCGTTCTGGGAGTCGGTGAACTGGCAGGGGCGGCAGATCATCTGGCCGGTCCTGTTCAAGACCTTCCTTGCGAGTCCGATCGTCGGGCACGGGCTCGGGGCCTCGACCGCGTTCCTCATCGAGACCTTCCAGGGCGGGATGGGCGGCGTCATCCACAACGAGTACCTGCGACTCCTGATCGACACCGGCCTGATCGGCTCGGCGCTCTTTGCGATCGCGGTCATGGCCTGGCTCGGCGCCGCCCTGCGTTCAGGCAGGCACGACGACTCGCTGGCGCGGGAGTTCGCGATGCCCGCGTTCGCCGCGATTGTGGCGTGGGTCTTCATTGCGTTGACGGACAATGCGTTCGACTACTACGCGCCGTTCACGCAGTACATCGGCTTCCTCTGCGCCGGCGCGCTCGCGGTGACTGCCTTGCCGCCGACCGAGGCGGAGGATCGGGAGATGTAGCATGGCGCTCACGGATTTCCACAACCACCTGATCCCGGGTGTCGACGACGGCGCCCAGGACATCGCCGAGTCGCGCGCCGGGCTCCAGGCGATGTTCGACTCCGGCGTGCGCACGCTGGTCGCCACGCCGCACGTCCAGGGCTCGCTCACCAGGTCGAAGGAATCGCTCGACAAGCGGCTCGCCGAGCTGGACGCGGGGTGGTCGCGCCTGACGGACGAGCTTGCGGGCGAGTTCCCCGAGCTCAGGCTCGCCCGCGGCGCCGAGGTGATGCTGGACACGCCGGAGCCCGACTTCTCCGATGAGCGCGTCCGCCTGGCGGGCGGACCGTTCGTCCTGGTCGAGTTCCCCTTCATGACCGTACCGCCGCAGGCGGAGCGCGTGCTGAGCACCATCCGCATCGCCGGGTGGATGCCGATCCTCGCGCACCCCGAGCGCTACAATGGGTTGGACGCGGAAGTGCGCGCGCCCGGCGAATGGCGTCACTTCGGCGCGTACCTCCAGGTCAACGCGGGATCGGTCCTCGGCCGTTACGGCGACGGTGCGCGCCGTGTGGCTCTCGCGCTCCTCGAGCGCGGCTGGGTCGATTACATCGCGAGCGACTACCACGCCCGCGGCCGCGCACACCTTCGGGCGTGCCGCGCCTACCTCGAGGAGCTGGGCGGTGCGGAGCACGCCCGCCTGCTCATGGAGGCGAACCCGGCGCGCGTCCTCGAAGGCGAGCCGCCCATCCCGGTCCCGCCGCTGCGTACGAAGCGCGGCCTCCTGGCCCGGATCGCGGGGGTGTTCCGGTGATGCGCCCGGGCGTGCTTGCCGTCGTCGCCCTCGCCGCGGTCACGGCCGCATGCGGCGCGCTCTTCGAGACGGACGTCGAGTTGCCGACGTCGTACTCGACCGTGAGCGCGGGCGGTGAGCATACCTGCGCTCTCGACAGCGATGGCGCCGCCTTCTGCTGGGGGCGCGGTGAGAACGGCGAGCTCGGCGATGGCCGCGTCCGCAACAGCGCAACGCCCGTCCCCGTGAGCGGCAAGCACCGCTACACTGCGGTGAGCATCGGAGAGCACCATAGCTGCGCGCTCACCACGGAGGGCGTCGTGCAGTGCTGGGGTTGGAACAAGTTCGGCCAGCTCGGCAACGGCACGACCGTCGGCCTGGGCGAGCCGAGCACCGTCACCGGCGACCTGCGCTTTGCCGATCTCAGCGCGGGTGCGTTCCACACCTGCGCACTCACGCAAGAGGGCGAGGCGTACTGCTGGGGGGAGAACGGAAACGGCCAGCTCGGCGATGGCTCGACGATCGGCTCGATGGTCCCCGTCGCCGTCGCGGGTGGGCTCCGCTTCGTCGCCATCAGCGCCGGCAAACAGCACACCTGCGCGCTCACCGACACGGGCGCCGCCTACTGCTGGGGGCTCAACCACCTCGGTCAGCTCGGCGATGGCACGCTGGACAATGCGTGGGAGCCGCGTGCGGTGGCAGGCGACGTCGTCTTCGCTTCGATCAGCGCCGGTGGCGCGCACACGTGCGGCGTCTCCCATGACGGCGCCGCTTATTGTTGGGGGAGCAACGCCTACGGCGAACTCGGCATCGCGGCGATCCACATGCCGCGTGAGCCCGGCGCGACCGTGCCGGAGCCGGTCTTCGGCGGGGTTCGTTTCGTCGCCATCTCGGCCGGCGAACACGTGACCTGCGGCATCGACGACGTGGCTCGTGGTCTCTGCTGGGGGCGCGGCACCTACGGCCAGCTCGGTATCGGTGAGGCCGTCAACGTGGCCACGCCCCAATACGTGGTCGACACCCCGGCCGGGCTGATGCCGAGTCGCCTGAGACTCCTGTCCATCGAGCTCGGCGGCGCACACGCCTGCGCCGTCTCGAGCGCCCTCGACATCTACTGCTGGGGCGCCGGCGGCTACGGCCAGCTCGGCCACCCCGGCTACAGCCTTTCGATGTCCCCCGTCCGCGTCTGGGACGAACGTTGAGGTTCACGAGATCATGCTGCGACGACTGCGACCCACGCTGCTCGCTCTGGCGACCATCCTTGCGGCCGGCTGCGCCACCGCCCCGCCGCGCGCAGGGCAGGAGACGGCCCTAAAATCGGCCGAGTTCGACACCCTCCTCCCGGGCGACGTGATCCGGCTGCGGATCTGGCGCGAGCCGGACCTTTCCGGAGAGTTCTCGATCGACTACGACGGCGTCGTCGTGCTGCCGAAGCTCGGGCCGCTCCGTGCGACGGTGGACGCGCCGCCCACGCTCGAGCGCAAGATCGTCGAGATGTACGGGCGGTATCTGCGCAATCCATCGATCGAGGTGAACTTCCTGCGACGGGTCAACGTCCAGGGCGCGGTCATGCGGCCGGGTCTCTACCCGCTCGACCCGACGATGACGGTCGGGGACGCACTCGCGCTGGCCGGCGGCCCGACGCCGGTGGGCAAGCCCAACGAAGTGCAACTCCTGCGCGGGGGCGAGCGCGTCACGATCGACTTCGACGAGAGCACCCGCATCGGAGACCTGCCGATCCGCTCCGGCGACCAGCTCTTCGTCCCCGAGCGGAGCTGGTTCGTTCGCAACCAGGGCCTCGTCGCGACGTTCCTCGGGACGGCGACCACGATCATGATCACGGTGTTCACGTACCTGGTGAACAAGAACTGAACCGGCGGCCGGCGCCGCCGGCCGCGCGACGGCTTCGACAGAACGCAACCGCAAGAACTCATGCATACAGTGCCGACCCGGCCGCACGGGGATTCCGATGGGGGCGCACGTTTGCGCGACCTCTGGAACTTCCTGCTTCGCAACCGGCTCCTCGCCTTCGGCGTGCCGCTCCTCATGGTCGCGGCGACGACGGTCTTCGTGCTGGTCGCTACGCCGATCTACGATGCCGCCGTGTGGATCCGCATCGATCAGGAGCGCTCGAACCTCCCGGTGCTGGACGCGTTGAAGGACCTCTCGTCTGGGAGCCAGATCGGGACCGAGATCCAGGTATTGCGCCGGCGGCCGCTCGCCGAGGCGCTCGTCGACTCGCTCGCGCTGCAGCTCGTGGTCGAACGGCCGAAGGGGGTCATGCGCGAGCGGATCTTCGGCTCGGTCCGGGTGGAGCGGGATGCGCCGGAGGCCGGGTACCGGCTCCGACGCCAGGAGGATGGACGCTTTGCCGTCTTCCGCGACAAAGCGGACGCGCCGATCGGCGTCTACGGGGTCGGCGAGACGGTGAGGCTCGACGGCGCGGCGCTGCGGCTCCTGCCGGGCGCGGCGGAGCACGAGGAGATCCGCATCACGGTCCTCGAGTTCGAGCGCGCACTCAAGTACCTGCGCGAAACCATCGAGGTCGGCCGCCCGGACCGGGAGGCGGACATCGTGACGGTGCGCTACCAGGGGCCGGACCGCGCGCTGGTGCGCGACGTGCCGAACACCATGGCGCGCTACTTCATCCGCCAGCGCCAGCAGGTGAAGAAGACGCAGGCGCTCGGCACCGTCGCCTTCCTTCACGAGCAGCTCGACACGCTCGCCACCCGCCTCGAGCGCGCCGAGGAGGAGCTGAGGACGTTCCGCTCGCAGCACGAGGTCGTCTCTTTCGAGTTCGAGGCGGAAGCGCAGATGCAGCGCCTGGCCCAGATGCAGGCCGAGCGCGACCTCCTCGATTCCGAGCGCGAGGCGCTCCAGGAGCTGCTGTCCGAGGTCCGGGCAACGGCCGCTTCGCGGACGCCCGACAGCGACGGCCCCTCGCCCTACCGGCGTCTCATCGCATTCCCCTCGCTGCTCAGGAACTTCGCCGTCTCCGAGCTGTTCCGCTCGCTCAGCGAGGTCGAGAACCAGCGCGCCGAGCTGCTCAACCGGCGCACGCTGGAAGATCCCGACGTCCAGGTCCTGAACCGGCGCGTCGCCGAACTCGAGGACCAGCTCCTCTACATCGCCGAGACGTACCTCGAGGGGCTCACGAACAACGTCGCATCGATCAACTCGAATCTGGGGCGCTTCCGGGAGGATCTGCGCCGCATCCCGTCCCGTGAGATCGACTTCGAACGGCTGAAGCGCCAGGCGGAGGTGCTCGAGGAGATCTACACTCTACTCCAGACGCGGCTCCAGGAGGCCCAGATCGCCGCGTCGGTCGACGACGCATCGGTGCGCGTGGTCGAGCCGGCCGTCCTTCCGATCGACCCGATCAAGCCGAAGAAGGCGCTCAGCCTGGTCCTCGCCCTCATGCTCGGGCTGGTCCTCGGGGCCGGCACGGCCTTCATCAAGGAGAACCTGGACAACACGCTCCATACGCGTGAGGAGCTCCAGGCGCTGGCGGGCGACATCCCCGTCCTCGGCCTGATCCCGCGGATCCGGGACGCCGCGACGGCGGCGGCCGCGACGGGGCGCAAGGCGCCTTCGAGCGGCGAGCCGGTCTTCGAGGCGCGGCTCGTCACCGGCCGCGATCCGCGCAACCCCGTCTCCGAGGCGTACCGGAGCCTGCGCACGAACATCACGTACGCGCGCATGGGCGAGGCGCCGAAGACGATCGTCTTCACGAGCCCGACGCCGGGCGACGGCAAGTCGACGACGGCGTCGAACCTGGCCATCACGCTGGCACAGCAGGATCTGCGGTGCCTGCTGGTGGACGCCGACATGCGCCGCGGCTTCCTGAACGACGTCTTCGGTCAGCGCCGCGAGCCCGGCCTCTCCAACGTGCTCCTCGACCGTGCGACCTTCGAGGAAGCCGTCCGGCGGGTCGACCTCGGCTCGAGCGGCTCGATCGACTTCCTGCCGACCGGGACGCTGCCGCCGAACCCGGCGGAGCTGGTCGGCTCGGATCGGATGAAGGCCCTGCTGGACGAGATCGGCGATCGCTACGACGCGATCATCCTGGACGCGCCGCCGCTCACGCTGGTGACGGACGCGGCGCTCCTCGGTACGTACGCGGATGGGGTGATCCTGGTCGCTCGGGCGGGGGTCACGGAGCGCGGCGCGATCACCTACGCGCTAGAGCAGATCGCGGCGGTCCGCGCGCCGGTCCTGGGCACGGTGCTGAACGACGTCGACCAGCGCAAGGAACGCTACTACGGCTCGTACAGCGCCGGCTCGCACGCGTACTACTACGGCGCGGACGATTGAGGCCGGCCGCGAAGGTCGCACGCGTCGCATGAGGTGGCTCCTCGTCGTCGATCACTTCGACGACCCGCCGGTCCTCGGCACCACGGTCATCGCATACCATTGGGCGCGCGCGCTGCGCCGCCGCGGCCACGCGGTCGACCTGCTCTGCGCGCGAGACCCGTGGAGCGCGCGGTGGGAGGCGTTCTACCGCGAGCACGGCCTCGGCCGCCCGACTCTCCCCTCCAGGCCCGTGCGTGGCCCGGTCGCACAGGCGCTCGCCGCGCTCGTGGGCCGGGTCCCGCCCTCCGTCGCACACGTCCGCGCCCGCAAGCTGGCCCGCTGGCTTGTGCCGGACGGGCGCGCTCCCTACGACGCCGCCGTCCTCGTCGGGCCCGCTCTGCTCCCTCTCGCCGAGGCGCTTCAGGGGAAGTGCCCCGTCGTCTACGTACCCGTCGATGCGATCTCGATGGTGCTGGAGAGCTGGCGAGTCGGCGGGATCCGGCGCGCCGAGGATCTGCGCTGGATCGTGGAGGCGCGCATGTGGCGCCGGCTCGAGCGGCACCGCTTCCCCCGGCTGGACGCGGTCGTCTTCGTTGCGCCAGGCGATGCCCAGGCGGCGACGCGGGGCTGGCCCACCGGGGCGAGAGAGCGCGTACACGTGATCGCGAACGGTGTCGATGCCGAGTATTTCCGGCCGATGGCCGCGTCCGTCCGTCCGGGCGGGCTCGTCTTCACGGGAAACCTCTGGACCGCGGACTCCGTGATCGGCGCGCGCTGGTTCGCCGAGGAGGTGTTCCCGCGCATTGCCGAGGCGGTCCCGGAGGCGACGCTCCGGCTGGTCGGCCGAAACCCCGCGCCCGAGGTCGCGGTGCTCGCCCGACGCGACCGCCGGATCGAGGTCCACGCGGACGTGCCCGACCTGCGGCCGTACCTGGCCGAGGCGGCCGTGTACGTCTGCCCGCTGCTCAGCGGCGGCGGGGTGAAGAACCGCCTCCTCGAAGCGCTCGCCATGGGCAAGCCCGCCGTGGCGACGTCGTGGTGCGGCGCGGCGCTCGGGCTGGAGAGCGGCCGACGCCTCCTCCTGGCCGACGGGCCGGAGGCGTTCGCGGACGCGGTCATCGGCCTGCTCCGTGACGAGGGCTGGCGCGCTGCGCTCGGCACGGCGGCCCGCGACGTGGTGCGGGAGCGGTTCAGTTGGGAGGCCGGCGTCGAGCGACTGGAGAGGATCGTCGATGCACTCCGTTGAGCCGCGCGTGCACGTCTACATCCTGAACTGGAACGGCGGTGACGCCGTCGCCGAGTGCATCGAGGCGGTGCAGCGCTCGGAGGGGATCTCGCCCGTCGTGCACGTGGTCGACAACGCCTCCACGGACGGCAGCCCGGATCGGGCCGCGGCGACTCTGGGCGACGACCGGGTGATCCGGACCGGCGCGAACCGCGGCTACGCCGCCGGGATGAACGCCGCGCTCGAACACCTCGCGGGGGAGGATGGAGAGTTCGCGCTCCTCCTCACGCACGACGTCCGCATCGCGCCCGATGCGTTGCGCAGGCTGTTCGACGTTGCGCACGGCGATCCGCAGGTCGGGGTCGTCGGGCCGGTCGTCGTCTACCGTGAGCGGCCGCGCCGCCTGATCGGCGCCGGGGGGTACCTGAAGCCGCGCCGCCTGGCCGCGGGGGCCCACCGGGAGGTACTCGACCCCGAGCCGTACGCGGTCGACTGGCTGGACGGGGGCTGCCTCCTCGTGCGACGACGGGCGCTGGAATCGGTGGGCGGCTTCGACGAGGGGTACTTCCTCTACTGGGAGGACACGGACGTTGGCTACCGCCTCGGGCGGGCCGGGTGGCGGATCGTCGTCGAGCCCCGCGCCGTGGCGCTCCACGAAAAGTACGGCGTGCCCGGCGCCTACTACTTCCACTACATGGTCCGCAACCGCTATCGCTTCTGGCGCAACAACTTCGGCGTCGGAGCGGTGCGGGTCGGCGCGCTGGTCGCGGCCGACACCGCGCGCATCGGCGCGGCCCTGATCCGTGCGTGGCTGCTTCGCGACGACAACGGCGAACCGCCTGCCGAGCGGTGGGTGCGCCTGGGCCGACAGCTCCGCGGTGCGGTGACCGGGACGCTCGCCTCGCTGCGAGGGGAGGAGGGGCGGAGCCTCAGCGTGAGTCCGGACGAGCCGAAACGGGCGGAGGAAGCTGCGCCGGCCGCGTGCCGGGCGACCAGCTGACGGCGAGGTCGAGCGCCCAGTTCGTCTCGACCCGCAGTGCCGGCGATATCCCGTCGAGACCCAGGAAGTTGCGGTTCTTACGGGAGCTTCGGGCCAGCCCCCACCCGATCTGGAAGTTGCCGTCGAAGAACTGGTGCCGGATCCCCGCGGTCAGCTCGACGTCGTGTCCGCGGTATCCGTAGAAGCGGGCCCAGTTCTCGTAATAGGCATCGTTGTCCCACCGGACTCGCTCGAGGAAGAGGCCGACCATCCCCCAGCGGCCGAACA
>CAYPGK010000038.1:0-5225 GCA_964410055.1 uncultured Gemmatimonadaceae bacterium
GCGTGCCGTTCCGCTCCATCTCGTAGAGGCGCATCACACCCGTCGTCGTCTCCTCCGACACGCCGCGGATCCCGGCAGCGGTCCGCTCCCAACGGCCGAAGTCCTCGGCCTGGATGCGACGCAGCAGGTCCAGGATCACGCCCCACTCCTCGGGGTCGTTCTCCGGGTCGAAGTCCGGCACGCGGCCGGCCTTCTCGAACTCGAGGCCCTTGTGGACCAGGAGCGTCGCATCTCCGCCGTCGTCCAGGAGCAGGTTCGGCCCGCTGCCATCCGGCCAGAGGAGCGCCTGCTCCGTGCACCACCAGTACTCCTCCAGCGTCTCGCCCTTCCAGGCGAAGACCGGAACGCCGCGCGGCTCGTCCGGCGTGCCGTTGCGGCCCACCACCACCGCCGCCGCAGCATGGTCCTGCGTCGAGAAGATGTTGCAGCTCACCCAGCGCACGTCCGCGCCCAGCTCGACCAGCGTCTCGATCAGGACCGCCGTCTGCACCGTCATGTGCAGCGACCCCATGATCTTCGCGCCCGCCAACGGCTTCTGCCCGCGGTACTCCTCCCGCAGCGCCATGAGCCCCGGCATCTCCTGCTCCGCCAGGTCGATCTCCTTGCGCCCCCACTCCGCCAGCGACAGATCCGCCACCTTGAACGGCTCGCGGCCCGCCTCCTCCGCCGCCGCGAACGGATGCACCAGTTCGGCTACGTTCGCCACTTGGTTCCCCCTTCTCTCTTGGTTCATTGTTCAGCTCCGGCGATTGGGTGGGGGCAGGTCTTGGGTCCTGGGTCTCAGGTCTTGGGTCTTAGGTTTCAGGTCTCGGGCCTAAGGTCTTGGGTAGGAGCGACAATTCCCGCCGCCAAGACCAGGGCTCAGGACCTAACGCCCAGGACCTAAGACCCAAGACCTAGGACCTGCCCCCAGACCTACGCCCTCACCGCCCCCGACACAAACAACCCTGGCCCCCGCGCGCCGGGATCCGACGGCAAAGGCGCCCAACTCACGCGCTCAAGCTCCGCCGCCTCCGCCCAACGCCTGATCTCCTCCGCCGAGAAGCCCAGCCACACATGCCCCATCTCCTGGCGGTACTCTTCCCGGTCGTGCGGCACCATGTCCACCACGATGAGTCGCCCGCCCGGCCGCAGGACCCGCGCCACCTCCCGGAACGCCAGGCCCGGGTCGACCAGATGGTGCAGCACCAGCAGGACCAGGGCGACGTCGAGCTGCCCGTCGTCGATCGGCAGCGCTTCCAGCCGGCCCGCCCGCACCTCCGCGTTCTCCACGCCCGAGAGGCGCTCGCGCGCCGCCGCCCGCATCTCCGCCGAGTCGTCGACCGCGATCACCCGCTCCACGAACGGCGCGACCAGCGCCGAGACCTGCCCCGTGCCGCACCCCAGGTCCCCGACCGTCCAGCGCTCTTCCAGCAGCCCGAGCAGCCCCATCAGATCCGCGCGCGAGCCGAAGAGCTCCACACGCAGACGGTCCCAGTCGCCCGCGGCAGTCGAGAAGAACTCCTGAGACTTCGTGCGACGCTGCTCCAGCACCGCCTGCACGCGCCGCGCGTCCTCGTCCGCCGCCGCGAGACCCGACACCTGCTCGCGCACCAGCCGCCACAGCCGCCGAGAGGATCCGTCCAGCCGGTCCGCCACCCGGTAGTACCGGCTCGTTCCCTCCGGCCGCGCCTCTACCCACCCCTCGTCCGCCAGCACCTTCAAGTGCCGGCTCACCGTCGATTGCGGGAGCTGGAGCACCGCGCACAACTCGCCCACCGCCAGCTCATGGCGCTCGAGCACCAGCAGCAGCCTGCAGCGCGTGGTGTCGGCCAGCGCCGACAGCCGGTCGAAGATCGTGGGCGAATTGCGTGCCATATTCCATCCGTCGAGCCGGATGAAAGGTTGCACGGACGGCCGCCGCAGTCAAGGACGCCGAAGCGGCAACCCGCCCACCCGCCAGGAACGGCGCGGCGGCCGCCGGTCCCTCCACGTGACCTCCGCCCTCGCGCTCTCGTCCAGATCAACCGTGGAGCTTTCTCCGGGGTCGCGTTGTATATTCGCTGCGACACCCTTCGTGTCGGGCCTGGTGGACGATCCTCCTCGACCCCGAGCACCCAGGAACCAGGAGATGTGATGATGCGATCGAACGGAGCAATGCGACTGGGCGCGCTGGCGCTGGTTGGAGCGCTCGCGGCAGGCACGGGCTGCGCGCAGATGAGCACGACGCAGCGCGGCGCGGTCATCGGCGCCGCGAGCGGTGCGGCGGTCGGCGCGGCCGTCGGCAAGGCGACGGGCTCGACGGCGCGTGGCGCGATCATCGGCGCGGCGGTCGGCGGCGCCGCGGGCGCGATCATCGGCCGGCAGATGGACGACCAGGCCGAGAAGCTCGCCAAGTCGATCCCGGGCGCGACGGTGCAGCGCGTGGGTGAGGGGATCGTGGTGACGTTCGACAGCGGGATCCTCTTCGACTTCGACCAGGCAGCGCTCAAGCCCGCCGCCCGCGAGAACCTCGCCAATCTGGCCGCGAGCCTGAACGAGTACGACGGCACGGAGGTCCTCCTCGTCGGGCACACGGACTCGGTCGGGTCCGACGAGTACAACCAGGGGCTCTCGGAGCGGCGCGCTCAGGCGGCGCGGAGCTACCTGATCTCGCTCGGCGTCTCGCCGCTGCGGATCCGCGCGGTCGGGCGTGGCGAGTCGGAGCCGATCGCGTCGAACGACACGGAGGCCGGCCGGGCCGAGAACCGTCGCGTCGAGGTCGCGATCTTCGCCGGCGAGGCGATGCGGCGGCAGGCGCAGTCTACCGTCGGCGACTGACGCGGTCACCGGGTACGTGAACGAACGGGCCCCGAGCACACATGGCTCGGGGCCCGTTCGCGTCTCCGACGCCGCGATGTCGGCGGTGCGACGTCGCACATCCGTCACGTGGTCGCGGCGCTCGCGGCCCTGCGGTCGACGCCGTGGTAGATGTCCAGCGGGATCCGGTGGTCCGGGTAGACGCGCGACAGGATATCGAACAGCGCCGGATCGTGCGCCTTCAGGTCCTGCGGCGACCAGACTCGCCGGCCCTTCAGCTCCGCCGCGAAGTTCGACCAGAACCACCACTGCGTCCCCTCCGCCCAGTACTCGTGCAGCGTGTTGGACGCGTAGTGGCCCTCGTACAGGCCCGCCTCGAGTGCGGCCTCGTACGCCCCCTCCAGCTCCGCATACAGCTCCGGGTCGACGCGGCGGATCGACGTCAGGATGTTGTGCGCGAACTCGTGCACCAGGATGTTCTCGCCCCAATAGCGCGTCCCCGGGTAGCCCAGGATGTTCTCCTCGGCGCACGTCGTGAACGTCCCGCCCATCCCGCGTGCGCGACGGTTCCAGTACTCCTGATCGGTCATCGACGCGATCCCGCCCGGCTGGTAGTAGCGCGCGCGCTCGCCCGGCGTCAGGCGCGGGTCGTCGTACGCCGGCTTCTTCCAGTCCCGCTGCTCCGGGATGTCCGTCGTCATCTCGGTCTCCGCCATGACGCCCACGCGCCCGCCCCGCGCGATCAGGTCCGCCCGAACGTCGGGCCGGACCGAGAGCATGTGCATCACGATGTCCCGCGCCACGACGATCGCTTCGTCCGGCACGAGCGCCGAGCCGAGGATCGGCACGCCCAGCGCGCTCGCGTACTTCTTGTAGAACGTCGTGTCCAGATCGAAGCGCTGCACCACTTCCGCCGGCGGCGGGCCGACCACGTACGACAGGTAGTCCGCGATTACCGCACCGGCCCGCGGTCGGGCGCGCTCCGCCGCCGTCGAAGCCTCGACGGTCTCGACGCCGGCCGGATCACCCGCCGCCACGGCCGCGAGCCCGCCGTGCTCCGCGCGCGAGACGCCCGACCCGGCCGCCGCACACGCCTGGAGACACAGAGCGAGTCCGATCGCCACGACGTACCGAACGCCAACCACGAATCACCTCCTTGTTGCGCTGAGAAAGGCGAGACCGCCGGCCTCCGCCGCGGGCCTCATCTCCCGTCCGTGGATTGCCGCCGCGGTCCGTCGTTTTATATTGTATACGTCCGCGCGCAAGGTTGGGAACTACGACGCCCGCCCCACACGATCGGGGCGAGGCGCGCGGCCGTACCGCCTTGTCAACCGGAGCCGAACCATGTCCTACCGATTCCATCGCACCGTTCGCCATCGCGTCCGCCATTGGCCGCTTCGACGCGGACTGACCGGGGTCGGGGTCCTGCTCCCTCTGGCGCCGCTCCTTGCGGGGTGCTCCAGCTACCGGCCGATCGAACTCACTTCGGTCGCGCCGGGCGAGGAGATCCGGGTCGTCGTCCGCGATGAGCGCCCGGCCGACCGCTACCGGCGCCCCGGGGCGGACGCGCTGTTCAAAGCTTCCGCGGTTCCGACGTTCGAGATCGAAGGCGATCTGGTCCGCCTGACGTCGGACTCGCTCACGCTCTCGATCTGGATCGGGCGTGACTACCTGGGCACGCCGTTCGAGACTGTCCGTGAGGAGGTCGCGCTCCCTAGGAGCGAGGTCGTGCGTGTCGAACGGCGGACGTTCTCTCGCGGCCGGACCGCGCTCCTTGTCGCGGGGGTGACGGCCGCGATCGTGGTGCTGATCGACCGGATCGGCACGGTCGAGGTATCCGGCGGGTCGGGCGACGATGGCCCGCCGCGCCCACCGGTGCAGGAGGGCGCCCTCATCCCGCGTTGAGCGTCGCCACCGGCGTCAGGTGGCGGGGCTCAGCGCTGGGCGCCCTTCATCACGACATCGATGACCCCTCGTGGGTGACCCATCCCGTAACGTACGCCTGCCTCGCCCGGCTCGTAGTAGCGGATGTGGGAAACGTCGTCGATGCGGAGTGACCGGAGTTGCTCGACATCCCCGACGTGACTCCCGCCGATGAAGATGGAAGGAACGGCCGGGCTCGAGTCCGTGAGCGAAACGGGCCCGCGGCTACGGAGCCATTCGGGGCGGAGACGTTCTACGGCCTCGTACACGGACTCGGCGCCGGTCGCGAGCATCTGTTCGGCGGTGAGCATGTTGCGGGCGCCGGCCGAGGTGCCGGCCGCATGGACGCCGCACGAGCCCAGGGTCATGGCCAGCGCGGCGATGATTGGAATGGCTCTCATCGGGGTGGCTCCTTCCGGTGATGAAAAGGTGTGGTCGGGGGGGGCCGGGGGCGCCCCCCCCCCCCCCGGGCCCCCCCCCCCCGGCGGGGGGGGGGGGCGCCCCGCGCGGGGCGCCGCGGGGGG
>CAYPGK010000038.1:5235-15783 GCA_964410055.1 uncultured Gemmatimonadaceae bacterium
GGTGCTGGTGGGGTTTAGTTGTGGGGGGGGGGGGGGGGCCCCCGCCCCCCCCCCCGACCCGCATGGACCGCCCCCTGGACCGGGGTCGTCGAGAACGCCGCGCTTACTGCGTCGGCGGCGTCCCCGAGGCCCACCACACCTTGACGAGCATGCCATCCAACCCGGTGGGGATCGCGGTCGCGGCCACGCTCGTAGAATTGTAACTGAGCTCGCCGGCTGGCGTCCGGAGGCGTTGCGGTATGCCGGCGATCACCGCGTCCGCGACAGGCTGCAGGACGGGGTAGCCGGTGCGCCGCCAGTCGTTCCAGACCTCGGCCTTGAGGAAGTTGGCGATGTACTTCTGCGTGATGATCGCCTCGAGCGGGTTCGCCACTGTTGCCAGGCTCGGCAGCGAGGCGAGGTAGGCATCGATCGCGGCGGCATCGACGCCGATCTTCTCCATGTGGGCGCGGATCCCGGCGCGGTATGGAACGTCGGCCGCGGCCGCGCCCGCGAGGATCAGCCGGGCCTCCGCCTCGATGAACTTCGTCTCGGCGTAGCTCATCCAGTTGATGGAAGAGCTGTCCGCGGTGAAGCTCGAGCCGATCTTGGAAATCGTCGAATCGGGCTCCCCGGGCGAGCCGTTGACGTGCCCGCGGTACGCACCGTCGGAGAGGGCCGGCCGGATCATGATCGGCAGGCGCGGGTCGCTCATGCTGCGCAGGAGCTCAACGAAGTAATGGCTCGCCACGTTGCGCTCCTCCCAGCCTTCGTTCTCGAACTCGTAGTTGGAGGAACGGGCACCCGAGCCGCCCGTGAACTCGAAGTCCGCGTCGTCGGCGTTGCTCTGGAAGGCGCCGGCGAGCGCATCCAGCGCCTTCTGCGCACGATCGGCCGCGCTCTCGCCCGGCGCGTAGGCCAGGCGGAGATGCAACCGCGCCTGGACGGAACGGGCGAGTCGGACCCAGGCATCCATGTCGCCGCCGTACAGGAGGTCGTTGGAGTCCGGCACCCGGCCCTCGCCACGCTCCATTTCTTCGATCGCCTCTTCGAGCAGCCGGTGGATCTCCGCGTAGGCCTCCTGCTGGCTGTCGTATTCGGGCCCGTAAACTCGGGTGTCGAACGCGTGTTTGACCGGGACCGGCCCCCACGCATCGGTAACGAAAGAGAGGGCAAACGCGTAAATGAACTTGCCGATCCCGTGGTACGCCATGTCGCCCGATTCGGACGCCTTCTCCATGATGATGCGGGCGTTCTTCATCACGTTGGCGTAGGCGGCGTTCCACGGCTGATCAGCGTCGCCTTCGCTCATCTCGTAATGGTGGAACTGCGAGTAGGGACGCTCGTCCCGGTTCCACGACCACTGCTGCATCCACTCGGTCCCCCACGAAGTGATGCCTACGGTCGAGCCGTAGCGCTCGGTCGGGAAGCCGAGGATGTTCTGCGTGAAGGACAGGAGCACACCCGGCAGGATCAGCTCCATCCGGACGTCCGTGGCCGCGTTCGGGTTGTCGTTGACGTCCAGGAAGTCGCTGCAGCCGACGAACGTGCCGCCCGTCACCGCGAGGATCAGGAGCGTCGCGACTGCTCTACGTAGTCGAATCATGGGAAGCTTCCTTTGCATCGAGGTTCGCTGATCTACGTCAACACGATCAGAAGCTCGCCCGAACAGCGATGTTGTAGCTGCGGACGGGGGGCGGCAGGAAGAACCGGTACGCCGTACCGCCCGCGTTGGACGCGCCGTAGTTGCTCCCGGCCGGGTCGATATACGAGAAGTCGCTCCAGATCTTGAGGTTGTGGCCGCTCAGGACCAGACTCGCGTTGTCCACGCCCAGGCGGCTCGTGATCGACGTCGGCAGACGATACTGGAGCGATACTTCCTGGAGCCGGACGTGGCTGCCGTCCTCGACCTGGTACTCGTTCTTGTTGTAGCCGCCGTACTCGTTCATCCAGTAGTCCTGGTCCCGGATGATCTTGACGGTGTTCGGCTCGCCGGTGTTGACGTTGACGCCCTCGTAGACGTACTCGGTCCCGCGCAGCTCGGTGATCTTGGCGATCCCGAGGTTGACCGTGTAGTTCAGGTCGAAGTTCAGGATGTCGCCGCCCTGGACGGTGTTGAGCAGCGCCGAGATGGTGAACGGCCCGCTCTGGAACGACGTGCTGAGGTTGCCCATCCAGTCGGGCTGGGTGTTGCCGATGACCTTCTGCTGGTCATCCCACAGTGGCAGTCCATCGTCGCCGATGAGGACCTGTCCCTTCTCGTTGCGCAGGAAGCCGGTGCCCCAGATCACGCCGTAGGGGACGCCCTCCATGATGCGGATCTGGGGGAAGGCGTAGCCGGCGAGGGGGATCGAGGTCACGCCCGGCGCGAGTGCCTCGACCGTGGAGCGGTTGCGGCTCCAGTTCACGCGCACGTCCCAGCGCAGACGGTCGGAGTTGACCGGCACGAGGTGGGAGGACACCTCGAGGCCCTTGTTCCTGAGGTCACCCGCGTTACGAGTGATCGAGGTGTACCCCGTCGCAGCCGAGGACGGGACGCTGAAGATCTGGTCGTAGCTGCGCTTGTCGTAGTAGGACACGTCCAGGCGGGCGCGGCCCCTGAGCATGCGCAACTCGACGCCGGCCTCGTACTCCGTGGTGCTCTCGGGCTTCAGTTCAGGGTTGCCCAGGCTGTTGCTCTGGAGGAAGCCGAGCGTGCCGCGGAACGGCCACTGCACGCCGCCGGCCGCGTAGTAAGTCGTCGCCAGCCGGTAGGGCGGAGCATCGCTCCCGACCTGAGCGACCGAAACGCGGACCTTGCCGTAATCCAGCCACTCGTTCTGCCAGCCGAGGGCGTCGGTGAAGACCACACCCAGGCTCGCCGACGGATAGAAGTAGCTGTTGTTGTGCTTGGGGAGCGTCGAGCTCCAGTCGTTGCGGCCCGTGATGTTCAGGAACGCCCAGTTCCTGAAGTCGAGCGTAGCCTGCGCATACAAACCGACCTGCCGACGATACCGTGTCAGATCGCCGCGCAGGTCGCGATTGTAATAGTTCTCCAGATTGTAGTAACCCGGGATGATCAGTTCGTTGCCCCACGCCGCCAGCGTGGCATCCTCATGGCTCGTGATGTTGAAGCCCGCGAGGCCGCTGATCGTGAGGTCCGGCGTAAGTCGCATCCCTGACATGTTGAGGACCATGTCGTTGGAGAGACTCGTCCGGGTGATCCGGTCCTGGCGCGTGTACCCCGAGGGGACCGGCGGATCCTGCGCCGTGAGCCACGGCCGCTCGGCCCGGGTCGCGAGCCGCGAGTCGAGGTACGTGTCGAGACCGAGACGGTTGGTGATCTCGAGGTTGTCGAAGATCCGGAAGCGGAAGTACTGAGACGCGATCCACCGGTCGGTGGTGCCGCCGCGGTACTCGTTCTGCGCGACCCAATCCGGATGCGGGAAGTTGCTCCCCCACATCACCGGCGTACCGTCATCGTTCCACGCACGCCGGACATCCAGGTTGGGCGGCCGGTGCATCAACACCTGCTCGATCCCCTGCCACCCTTCGTTCTGCCAGATGTTCTCCGTCTTCGAGAACATCACGGTCGTGGACGACTGCAGCCGATCCGTGAGCTGGAGCGTGACGCTGCTGTTGATGTTGAGGCGCTCCATCGACGTGTTCGGCTGGATCCCGCCGTGGTACGTGTAGGTGGTCCCCAGGTTGAAGGAGCCGATCTCGCCGATCCCGCCCGTGGCACTGGCCGACGTCTCGCTGATCCGGCCCAGTTGATAGAAATCCTTACGCGGGTCGACCATGCGCACCTGGCCCTCGTGGGCGAGAACCTCGGCCGACAAGCTGTCCTTGTGCGGCCCCCAGTTGCGCGTCGTGGTCGGCGTCGAGAGCAGATACCCCGATTCGCACCAGCCGCCGTGCCCGTCCGGCAAGCCGTTGCAGTAGTACCCGTCCGAGCCGGCCGTGTACGTCGTCTGCTTCCCCGCGAGGATCGGTGACTGCAAGCCGAACCGCGAGGACACGGTAATTCGCGTCGGCGCGCCCTTCATCCCGGACTTCGTCGTGATGATGATCGCGCCGTGCGCCGCCCGCGAGCCGTACAACGCCGTCGCGGCCGCGCCGCGCAGGATCGAGATGTCCTCGATGTTGTTCAGGTCGATGTCCATCCCGCGGCTGCCCGCCTGGCCCACCTCCAGCTGGAAGCCGTCCTGGGCGTCCGTATCCATGCTGATCGGCACGCCGTCGATGACCCAGAGCGGCTGCCCGCCGCCGGTGAACGAGGACTCCCCGCGGAGCACGATCCGCGAAGAGGCGCCCGGACGGCTGCTCGTCGCCGTCACCTGGACCCCCGCGACCTTCCCCTGGAGCACGCTCACCACGTCGAGCTGCGGCGCCACCTCCAACTGCTGCGTACCGACGTTCTGCACCGCGTACCCCAGCCCACGTTCCGCCCGCGGGATCCCGAGCGCCGTGACCACCACCTCATCGATCGCGATCGCTTCCTGCATCATCGCGAGGTCGACCGTCACCGTCTCCCCGGCCCGGACCGTCACCTCCTGCTCCACCGCCGAATAGCCGAGGAACTGCACCCGGACCCGGACCACGCCCGCCGGAACGTTCAGGATCAGGAACCGTCCAGCATCATTCGTGACCTGACCGATCTGCGTGCCCGGGATATGCACCTGTGCACCGGCTATCGGCTGTCGCGTGGCCTGGTCCACGACCGTGCCCGCGATCGTACCCGTGCCTTGCGCGTGCAACGGGGCCGCTGCGAGCAGAACGAGGACCGCCACGCTCGCTGAGTGTACCCACCTGCTCACCATTGCCGACCTCCTTTAGTTGCCTGGAGGAACGCCACATCGAATGAACGCCGGGCTCCGTGCGCCCGACACACGCCCCGTCGGCGGGCATCGCGAGGCTCGCGGTTCCACACAAAACCGCGGTGCCGCCCGCACAACCCCACGCGACGGGCACGATCGGATTCCAAGCGTATCTGCTTGCCTCGAATGGACACGCGTATCCCGACACGGGGCTCGCGGTCCGGAGGCATTCAGCGCCGCAACGGTGAACTCTACGAGAAAGTATGCTTCATACGCGACCGCGGGTCGCGTCGATTGCACGGATTGGAGTCCCGAGCCGGTCCGATGCGGGTGGTCGGCACCCGGAAGGACCGGCCGAGAATATCGTGGATCGGGGCCACGGAGCCGTGGGCCGGGTCTGTCTCACCCGCCAGCCTCGACCGGGAACGTGGCCTCGAGCGTCTTCGGTCGGCTACGACGCTCAGCCTGCGGCGCGCATGATCGTGACCTCATCGGCCTCACCCGCCGCGACCGAGCATTGGATACAATATGCACCTACCCGCGCGGGCGCAAGGGTTGGGCGAGATCCGCAGCACGGATCCATGCCGCCCTCGCCGAATCCGGCCACGCCTCCCCTCCCCGCGCCCACCATCGCCGCGCCAGCCGCCGCTGCCCCCCACCGCCCCTACACCTCACCGTTGCTTTGGGCTAAGTTACCCCCGGCATTCAACCTGTGACCAAGAACGTGAGCGATCCATGAGCACGGACACCTCGAAGTTCATCTACGTCATGAAGGACCTCCGCAAGGTCGTCCCGCCGAAGCGGGAGGTCCTGAAGGGGATCTGGCTGTCATTCTATCCGGGTGCGAAGATCGGCGTAGTCGGCCCGAACGGCGCGGGGAAGAGCTCGCTGCTCCGGATCATGGCGGGCGTGGACACGGACTTCCAGGGCGAGGCGTGGGCCATGAAGGGGACGCGCATCGGCTACCTGCCGCAGGAGCCGCAGCTCGACCCCTCGCTCAGCGTCCGCGGCAACGTCGAGCTGGCCGTCAAGCCGATCCGCGACCTGCTCAAGCGCTTCGACGAGATCAACGCGAAGTTCGCCGAGCCGATGAGCGACGATGAGATGATGAAGCTCATCGACGAGCAGGCGAAGGTGCAGGAGGAGATCGACCGGGTCGGCGCGTGGGACCTGGACCGCAAGCTCGACATTGCGATGGACGCGCTGCGCCTGCCGCCGGACGACGCGGACGTGACTACCCTTTCGGGCGGTGAGCGCCGCCGTGTGGCGCTCTGCCGCGTCCTCCTCGAGGAGCCGGACCTGCTCCTCCTCGACGAGCCGACGAACCACCTGGACGCCGAGTCGGTCGCCTGGCTGGAGCATCACCTGGCGGAGTTCAAGGGGACGATCGTCGCGATCACGCACGACCGCTACTTCCTCGACAACGTCGCCGAGTGGATCCTGGAGCTGGACCGCGGCGAGGGGATCCCGTGGAAGGGGAACTACTCGTCGTGGCTCGAGCAGAAGAAGCAGCGGCTCGCGCAGGAGGAGAAGCAGGAGTCGGCGCGCCAGCGCACGCTCGAGCGCGAGCTGGAGTGGATCCGGATGGCGCCGCGCGCGCGTCAGGCCAAGAGCAAGGCGCGCATCTCGGCGTACGAGGAGCTGCTCAACCAGGACGTCAAGGAGCGGCTGAGCACGGCCGAGATCGTGATCCCCAACGGTCCGCGTCTGGGCGACGAGGTCGTCGTGGCCGAGGGCGTCTCCAAGGCGTTCGGCGACAAGCTCCTCTTCGAGAACCTCTCGTTCCGCCTCCCGCGCGGTGGGATCGTCGGGGTGATCGGCCCGAACGGCGCCGGGAAGA
Source organism: uncultured Gemmatimonadaceae bacterium (assembly GCA_964410055.1). Lineage (GTDB taxonomy): Bacteria > Gemmatimonadota > Gemmatimonadetes > Longimicrobiales > RSA9 > CALBZE01. Next base: position 11,854 of record CAYPGK010000038.1, read on the forward strand.
CGACGCTCTTCCGCATGATCGTCGGCCAGGAGCAGCCGGATTCGGGGACGCTCAAGATCGGCCAGACGGTCCAGCTCGCCTACGTCGACCAGTCCCGCGACGCGCTCGACCCCGAGAAGACGGTCTACGAGGAGATCTCCGGCGGGCTCGACGAGATCGAGCTCGGCAAGACGCGCGTCAACGCCCGCGCGTACTGCTCGTGGTTCAACTTCAAGGGCGCGGACCAGCAGAAGAAGGTCGGCGTCCTCTCCGGCGGTGAGCGCAATCGCGTTCACCTGGCCAAGCTGCTCAAGAGCGGCGGCAACCTGATCCTGCTCGACGAGCCGACGAACGACCTGGACGTGGACACGCTGCGCGCGCTGGAGGAGGCGCTGCTGAACTTCGCCGGCTGCGCGGTGGTGATCTCGCACGACCGCTGGTTCCTCGACCGCATCGCCACGCACATCCTGGCGTTCGAGGGCGACAGTCGCGTGGTCTGGTTCGAGGGCAACTACCGCGAGTACGAGGAGGACCGCAAGCGTCGCCTGGGCGCGGAGGCCGACCAGCCGCATCGGATCAAGTACCGGAAGCTGGTCAGGTCGTAGGCGACGCCGCGCCCCCCGAGCGTCCGGTGTTCGGCGCGGGATTCGCCCGAGCCGAACTCCGGCGATCCGGATTGCAACCCTTTCAGCACATCTACAGTCCAACCCAACGTGGCTCCGCCGATCGGCGGGGCCGGACTGGTCGCCGACGTGGCCGCACCCGGCGGCGGCGTCCTACCACCATGCCAATGAAAGGGGCGTGTCCGGAATGCCTTCGATACAGCGAACAGCATTTGGATACGGCCGGCGCCACGCGCGCGCGGTGGCGGTGATTCTCGTCGGCGCGCTGCCGGCCATGGCCGGCGCGCAATCGGTGCATCCGGTGCCGCCGCCGGAGGTGCGCGCGGTCCCTCTCACGGACCCGATCACGCTGGACGGCCGACTGGACGAGGCGGTCTGGCGGGACGCGCCGGCGGCGACGGACTTCCTGCAGTCCGAGCCGAATGAGGGTGAGGCGGCGACGCAGCGGACCGAGGTGCGGTTCGCTTACGATGACGTCGCCCTCTACATCGGCGCGCGCATGTACGACGACCTCGGCGCTGCCGGCGTCCGGAGTCGGCTGGTCCGCCGCGACGCCGGCACGGACGGCGACGAACTGATCATCGTCTTCGACACCTACCATGACCACCTCGGGCGGACGGAGTTCCGGAGGTTCACGAAGCCGACGCGCTACTATCGGTGGCTCAACCTGATCGCCGGGGCGCAGCAGCAATTCAACTACGACGGCGACCTCACCGACCGGGAGTTCAACTTCTACGTTGGCAGCATGCACCCGAGTTACTGGGAGTGGAGCGTCTTCTACATTCACCTGGCGGATGTGATGGACGAGCGGCTGACGCGGGGCGGGCCGGTCGTCGAACGGCCGGGGGGCGGGTATCTGAGCTTCAGTCTCGTGACGGACTCGCGGCGGCCCATCGTCTTCTCGACGAACATGAACCACTTCTGGCGGCGGTTCGGCAAGCGCGATTGGACCGTCGGCGTGGACGCGACCTACCGCCCCGCGCCGAATGTCTCCCTCACGCTCGGCCCGACGGTCCGGCACGCCGAGTCGGTCCACCAATACGTGGGCGCCTGGGAGGACCCCACGGCCACCGAGTGGTACGGCCGGCGCTACCTCTTCGCCGACCTGGAGCAGCGCACCCTGTCCATGGACACGCGGCTGAACGTGACGTTCACGCCGACGCTCTCCCTGGAGCTGTTCGCTCAGCCGCTGATCTCGGGCGCGCGTTTCTCCCGGTTCAAGGAGTTCGCCGCCCCGCGCACCTCGACGCTGAGGGTCTTCGGTGAGGACTTCGGCACGTTCGAGATCGAGGCGACCGCCGCGGGCAGGATCTACACGGTGGACGCCGATGGCGCGGACGGCCCCGCGCCCGCATTCACGTTCCGCGACCCGGACTTCAACTTCCGCTCGCTGCGCGGCAACGCCGTGCTCCGCTGGGAATACCGCCCGGGCTCGACCCTCTTCCTGGTCTGGACCCAGGACCGCAACGACACGGCGGCCTACGGCGACGTGCGGCTCCGCCGCGATGGCGACGAGCTCCTCCGCGCCCGGCCGGACAACATCTTCCTCGTGAAGGTGAGCTACTGGCTGGGACTCTGACCATCGAACCGGCCCGGTGCGGCGGCCGACCCGCCGCACCGGGTCGGGCGACGGAAGCCGATGTGCTCCCGGGCGGTCGGATCGGATGGCCAGGTGGCGCGGTCCCCCCCGGAGCGGGATCAAGGGCGCGCCGCCGGCCCCGGATCGCCCGGCGTCCCTTGCCGGCGATTTCCGCCCCGCGTAGAATCCCGCGCCCCTTCCAGCGATCACCACACGAATCGAGGCCCCAATGCGCGGAAGCATGATCCTCGTCGCTGCACTCTTCGCGGCGATGCTCGGCCCCACCCGTCTCGTGGCCCAGACCCACCGGGACATGGTCGTCTCCTTGCTCGACGCCGCTACGGCAATGAAGAAATCGGACGGTTTCCGCCCGGACGGCGAGGCGCTTCCGCGCGACGTCGTCGTCGGTGCACTGCCGGCGGGCGGATCGGTCGTCCTCGAGCTCTCGCTCAAGGCGGGCGCAACCTACTTCATCGGCGGCGCCTGCGACGAAGACTGCTCCGACATGGACATGTGGGTGATCGACCCTGAAGAAGGCACCACGTTGGCGGAGGACATCGAGGTCGACTCCGTACCGATGCTCCAGTTCGTCGCGCCTCGCACCGGCACGTACTTCCTCTCGGTGATGATGTACGAGTGCGCCGAGGAGTTCTGCATCTTCGGATACCAGGTGCTGAGGAGGTAGGAGAGCCGGGCCCGGGGGGCATCCTCGGCCCAGGGCAGGAGCGGATCGCAGGCCGGGCTCGGCGAACGCAGCGCGAGCCCGGCCTGCCGATTTCAGTACCCCCAGGGCGCCGGCGGCGGCTCGACCGGCGAGGTCAGGTCGAACTCGACGCGGAAACGACGGTCGGTCCCGACCCGGCGCAGCATGTACGCAAAGCGCTCGCCCGGCACGACTTCGACCGTCCAGACGTTCGTCGCCGCCGCCGGGATCAGCGACGCGGTGTACTCATCGGCGTGGAACTCCTGCCACTCCGCCTCCCCCGGCCCCGCCGTGTCGCCACCGTACTGGGTGATTTCGTCCTCCGAGCCGTCTTCCTGCCGATGGTCGTGCTTGAGGCGCAGCCCGCTCTCGGTCCGCGTCAGGATCCACGTCCGTGAGCGGTCCTCGCCCACGTGGAACGGGATGCGGATCTCGTCATCGGCGCATTCGCGTACGTGCATGACCATCGTCTTCCCGGCGAACGCGGTGTCGCCCGGCGATCCGTGCACGAGCTGCCCGGGGAACGCCTGGCCGCAGAGCGCCTGGAGCTGGCCCCAGAAGGCGTCCTGTGCCGAGATCTGCGTCGCGGGCTGGCCGCTCCCGCACGCGACGAGGAGGCCAGCGGCGAGGGGCTGGAACAGGGTCTTGGAGATTCGCATGGGCTTCACCGGTTCGAGGGGTGTGGGGATGGTTCGACGGGCAATGATCGGCCGGGGCACGGCGCGGGTCAAGGTCGTCGCGGTCGGCCGACGGCCTGTCTCCGGATCGCAGCCAGCGGGCGAACGCCGTGAACCGGCCTGCCGACTCCGGCCGCCTCAGGTGCCCGCGGCCGGAAACGCGAGCGGATCGCCCATGGGGCGCACGCTCACCCGGTCTCCGGCCTCGGCGTCGGCCGCGCCGCCGTGCACGAGGAGCTCGGCATCACCCACGCGCACGCGGTAGTGCGTGACCGGGCCGGCGAACCGTCGCTCGACGACCTCGCCCTCCAGGCCCGCGACCGGGGTGGCCGAGCCAGCGTCCGGCGCATCGGAGCCGGGGGCGGCGCC
>CAYPGK010000038.1:15883-17866 GCA_964410055.1 uncultured Gemmatimonadaceae bacterium
CCGACCCCGCCGGCGGCGACTCCCGCCGCGACGCCGACCGGGGTCAGCTCGAGCGTCTCCGGCCGGACCATGACGCGCACCCGGTCGCCGGGGCCGAACGTGGGGCCGTCGTCCCCGCCTCCGGCCCGCACGCTCCACCGCACCCCCTCCGCCACCTCGCACACCAGCGCCTCGCCCTCTAGCCCGACGACCGTCGCATCCAGAAAATTGGCGCGGCCGAGGAAGCTCGCGACGAAGGGGTTGGCGGGGCGGGCGTACAGCTCCTCCGGCGTGCCGACCTGCTGGAGGCGGCCGCCCTGCATGAGCGCGATGCGGTCAGAGAGGGCGAACGCCTCCTCCTGGTCGTGCGTGACGAAGATGGCGGTGATCCCGATGCGCTCGAGCAGCGCGCGCAGCTCGACGCGGGTGCGCTCGCGCAGCGCGGCGTCGAGATTCGAGAGCGGCTCGTCGAGGAGGAGGACGGGCGGCTCGGGCGCGAGGGCGCGGGCCAGCGCGACGCGCTGCTGCTGGCCGCCGGAAAGCTCCTGGACGCGGCGTTTGCCGTACCCGGCCAGGTCGACCAGGGCGAGCGCCTCCTCGACGCGGCGTCGCACTTCGGCCTTCGGCACCCCGCGCGTCTTCAGCCCGAAGGCGACGTTCTCGAAGACGTCCAGGTGCGGGAAGAGTGCGTAGTTCTGGAAGACCATCCCGAAGCCGCGGCGCTGGGGCGCGAGGGCGGTCACGTCGCGGTCGTCGAGGAGGATGCGCCCCGCGGTCGGCGTCTCGAAGCCGGCGATCATCCGGAGCGTCGTCGTCTTGCCGCACCCGCTGGGGCCGAGGAGCGTCAGGAACTCGCCGCGCTCGATCTCGAGCGAGAGGTCTTCGACGGCGACGACGCCGCCGTCGAAGCGCTTCGTCAGCGACTCCAGCTTCAGCATCGGCCGCTCAGTTCCTGCCGCGGCCGCGGATGTTCTCGTCCCAGAAGCGCATCCACTCCGAAGTCTTCTCCTGGAGCAGCGCCCAGTCGAGCGGCTCGGGGACGAGCTGTTCGCGGGCCCGGCGCATCCCCTCGGGCAGCGAGTCGGCGGGGATGTCCGCGCGCGCCGGGAGGCGGAAGTGCTCGCGCGCGGCCAGCACCACGCCCTCGGTGCCGCCCACGAATTCGACGAACTCCCGCGCGAGCTCCGGGTTCCGCGCGCCGGCCACCACGGCGATCGCGTCCACCACGAGCGGCGTGCCGCTCTCGGGGATCGCGTAGTCGATCGGCAGCCCGGTCCTGGCCTTGAGGTGCTCGATGTCCGGCATCGTCCAGAGCGTGACCAGCCCCTCGCGGCGCGCCAGCTTCTGGTAAAGGAGCGTCGGGTTCAGCACGTACTCCTTGGTCTGGGCGTCCAGCCGCCGGAGCCAGTCCATCCCGGCATCGACGCTCCCCGTCTCCTGGAGCGAGCGGTGGATGACCATCCCGAAGATCGTGCGCATCGTCCCGCTCGCGAGCGGGTCGCGGATGAGGACCTGCCCGCGCCAGCGCGGGTCGAGGACGTCATCCCAGTCGCGCGGGATGTCGTCGCCCGTGACCGCCTCGCTGTTGAAGGCGATGACCTCCGGCGTCACGTACGTCCCGAACCAGTATCCCTCGGCGTCCTTCGCGTCCGCCGGGAGCGCGTCCGCCCAGGAGGGCGTGTACGCCTCGAGCAGCCCCTCCGCCGCCGCGTCCTCGAACATCGCCGACGGCGCGCCCCACCACACGTCCGCCTGTGGGTTCGCCTTCTCCGAACGCAGCCGGTCCAGCACCTCCTGCGACCCCATGTCGATCCACTGCACGTCGACGCCCGGGTGCAGCGCCTCGAACCGCTGCTCGAACGCCTCCAGCATGTCCCGCCCGTGCGGCGAGTAGACGATGAGCGGCGTGCGTCCATCACCCGCGCCGCAGGCGGAAGCAAGGACGGAGATGGTGAGCGTGAGGAGGAGCCCAAAGCCGGACCGACCGGGCAATGAGCGCGCGCC
>CAYPGK010000038.1:17966-30970 GCA_964410055.1 uncultured Gemmatimonadaceae bacterium
CGCGCCGACAGGCGCGCCCCTCCCGCCGCACGCAGTGTGGCCGCCCCCGCCTCGCAGGGGCCACCCGCGGCCGAAGGCCGCCGCCTCCCGCCGGCCGCAACGCGGCCGGCCGCCCCCCGCCGCGCGAAGCGCGGCCGTCCCCCGCCGGCGGAGACGGCCGCCCCCGCCGGCGTAGCCGGCTCCTTCCATCATCGCTTCTCCCCCAATGCCAAAAGGTTCGCGAACAACCGGTACGCCCCCGGCACGCCCGCCGGGAGCTGCCGGAAGAACGCGAGCCCCGTGTACACGTAGGTTCCCTTGCCGTATTCCGCGACCAGCACCGCGCCCCGCAGCGGATCCTCGCCCGGGTCGCTCATCTCGAGGACCGGCGTGTAGCGCGCATCCCAGGTACGCGGGAAGTAGAGCCCGCGTTCCTGGACCCATCCCTCGAAGTCGGCGGGGCCAATCCGGTTCGGGTAGGACACGACCGGGTGCGACGGGTCGAGGAAGCGGACCGGCGCCGTCTCATCGGTGACCCGGTCGTGCGGCCGCGCGATCTCGAGCGGGTACGGCGCGAAGCCACCACGCGAGAAGGTGTACTGGTTGTACTGCACGATCAGCGTGCCGCCCGCCTCGACCCATTCGAGCAGACGGGCGTTGTGCGTGCGGATCTCAGGCCGGTGCTCGTACGCCCGGATCCCCGTGACCAGCACGTCGTAGGCGTCCAGGTCGACGGCGGCCAGATCGGCCGGGTCGATCACGTCGAGCGCGACGCCGAGCTGCCCGAGCGCGCCCGGCACCTCATCGCCCGCGCCGGTGATGTAGCCGACGCGGAGCCCCGCCGGCACCCGCACCTCGAACGCCTGCACCGCGGCCGCGGCGTCGTGGTAGCGCGCGCGGGGGCGGATGTGCGGGTAGTCGATCTCCTCGTACCCGCGCGTGTAGCGGCGCCCGTCCTCCGCTTCGAAGACCGCGGCGACGCGGTACTCGCCCGCGGCGACGTCCGCCGGAGGCGTCACGACGAACTCGTACTGCCGGCTCTCACCCGCCGTCCGGAAGCGGACCGGCACCTCCGCCGGCTCGACGCGCCAGCCGGCAGGTAGCTCGAGGCGCAACGTCCCCGCGATCCCCTCCGGCGCCTCGCCCGTCAGGCGGACGTGGAAGGCGAGGCCGGAGGCGGCGACGGACGGTGCCCCGCGCGCGCCGGAGCTCCCCGCGCGCGTCCCGGAGCTCGCCGCCTTCGCCACCACCTCGGCACCCAGCGGCACCACAGCGACGCCGGGGTCCAGCGCGACCGATACCGCCGGGACCACGCGCACCGGGCGGCGGCTCTCGCCCTCCGTCCGGCTCACGTGCCGGTACGTCGCCTCCACCTCGACCGGCAGCCCGACGCCCTCCAGCGCGACCAGCGCGTGGGCGCGCACCTCGGCGGGCTGGAACGGCATCGCCCGCAGCGCGATGTCCGCGGGCCAGCGGTACAGGTCCCCGGCGCGTGGCTCGCGCAGGTGGTACGGCTCGGTCGGCGGCGCGTCCGCGGGTACGGCCACCCGGAACCGGCGCGTCCGGAGCTGCCCCGCCGGCAGCGGCTCGCCCGGGAGCTCGTCCTGCGGCGTCGCCGTCCAGCCGGCCGGGAGCACGGGCTCGAGGGAGCGGACCATGACTGGTCGGCCGCCGCCGTTCCAGACGGTGAGTGCGAGGGTGAACTCGCTCCCGGGGACCAGCCGCTCCACGTCGGCGATCGCGTCCACGACGATCCCCGCGGCGATCCGCAGCGCCTCGCGGGCGTCCTCGCGCTCGGCCGCGATGTGGAAGCGGAGCGCCGCCACCGGGTCGGCGCCCGCGGCCGATGCCGTGCCAGCCGCCACGCCGATCTCGTGCTCCGCGCGGTCGAGCAGCTCGACCGCGCGGGCGAGATCAGGGACGAGCGCTCCGGCGTCGAGTGGGTTGTACGCCGCCCGCACCCGGCGCACGACGTCGTCGTACTCCTCGAGCGGGCCGAGCGCGCCACGGGCGCCGATGCGACGCGCGCGCTGGGCGAGCGTCGTGTCGAGCCCGGCGAAGATCGACGGCTCGGGCGAGCCGTCGCCGTCCACGCGCTGGAGCGCGACGGAGGCCGGCCCGGGCTCTAGCGCGCGCCCCATGTCCTGCGAGCGGTGCCGCCCCCGGCTCTCGAGTGCGATCTGGTGGTACGAGCGGCCGAAGAGCGGGTCGTAGACGCCGGTCTGGAGACGCACCGCCGACTCGGGCGCGCCGCCGCCCCAGCGCGAGAGGTAGAGCTTCGCCGGCCGGTGAGGCGGCAGCCCCGCAGCCGTGAGCTCGGGGAAGCGGGCCGGGTCGCCCGCGGCCTCGAACGCCTCGTGCGCCACGATCCCCGCCGCCTGGTGCTGGCCGTGCCCGTCGCGCGGCGTGCCGCTGAAGACCGAAACCACCACGTCCGGCCGGTAGCGCCGGATCACCGTGACCGCGTCCTTCAGCACCGAATCGCGCGGCCAGTGGAGGAACGCCTCGTCCGCGCTCTTCGAGAAGCCGTAGTCGTAGGCGCGCGTGAAGAACTGCGTGGCGCCATCCAGCCGCCGCGCTGCGAGCAGTTCCTCGGATCGGATCAGCCCGATCGATTCCTGCAGCTCCGGCCCGATCCCGTTCTGCCCGCCGTCCCCGCGCGTGAGCGAGAGGTATGCGACGTCGGCGCCGCCGCCCAGGGCGAGCGTCGCCAGCACCGACGTGTTCTCATCGTCCGGGTGCGCGGCGATCATGAGGACGCGCTGCGTCGGGCCGAGGCGACGGAGCGCGAGGCCCAGCGCCGTCGCTCCCTCGTACTCCGTCTCCGGCTGCTGCGCCGCTACCGGCGCCGCGACGAGAAGCGCAGCCAGGAGCGGCAACAGGCGTGTATGTGCTTTTCCGATCATGGTCTGGAAGGTACGCGGAAGTGGGTCGTGCGCAAGGGAATGTGCGACCGCGCCGGGCGCCGCGCCGTTGCTACGCACCGGAACTCGCGCGGGCGACGCCGGCCTCGCCGCGGCGGCGGGAGCCGATCCGCCCGATCGCTCGAATCCGCGCCGCAGCAGTGAGGTTCCCCGGATGGGCCGTCACGAGTGCGCGGCCATTCGCCCTGGCACGATCGGGCGGCCATTCGCCCTAGCACGATCGGTGCAGTACATTGCCCCGGAACGTTCCAATGGCGGGCCGTGGAGGTCCGCCGACAATCCACCCCCTGCGAGGAGCGGGCATGGGCCGTCAGGCGAAACAGGGCGACACCGTCGCCGTGCACTACACCGGCAGACTCGAGGACGGGACGGTGTTCGACAGTTCCCGCGACGGCGAGCCGATCGAGTTCGAGCTCGGCTCGGGCGCCGTGATCGGCGGCTTCGACAACGCCGTCACCGGGATGGAGGTCGGCGACGAGCGCGAGGTGCGCATAGCGCCCGAGGATGCCTACGGCGTGCGTCGCGAGGAGCTCCAGCTCGACGTCCCCCGTGAGCAGTTCCCGCAGGGCGTCGAGCCCGAGGTCGGGCAGATGCTCGCCATCGAAGTCGCGCCCGGTCAGCAGGCGCTCGCCCGCATCGCCGGCGTGGAGGAGGGCACCGTCACGCTCGACCTGAACCACCCGCTCGCGGGGCAGACGCTCATCTTCGACATCGAGTTGGTCGGGATCCGGTAGGCCATGCCGAAGGAGATCGAGTACAGCTGCGAGGACGGCGCGTGCACCTGGCGCTGGAACGCGAACGAGTACCCGGTCGACGAACTGACGCTACGCGTACGACACCCCAACGGCGACACGGAGCTACGCACCGTGCCGAACACGGGACGGCTGATCCTGCCTGACGACTTGTTGGTCGAAGAGATCGTGTCCACGGGGCGAGGCGGGCGGACACGCGAGAATCGCTGGCGCGGCGCCGGCTGACGCGCACACCGCACGCCGGGTCCGGCGGCTAAGCCGCGACTCGGCGTCACTTCACCACGTGGATCGACGCGTCCCGTGCCGCGCCGCTCGCCCACGCGAGCCTGTCGTGCTCGGCCCGGAGCGCCCGGAGCATCGCCTCGGCCGCCTCGATCTTGTTCGAGAGCAGCTCGTGGACCTCGGCGGCCCGTGAATTCAACCGCTCCTCGAAGCGTACCCCGCGGTTGGCGAGCGACTTGAGTTCGTCGGTCCGGTGCTCCAGGTCCCGCACGAGAATGTCGACCTTTCCGGTCTGCGCCTCGGCCCGCTCGAGCGCCGCGATCAGGCGAGCGTTCTGGTCTTCCAGCTCCCGGACCGTGATCGCGGCGCGCGTCGCCAGGAGCTCCACCCGGTCGAGTCGCTCCAGGGCGCGCTCCAGCGCCGTCTCCTTCCTCGCGAGATCGGCCGCGAGGTGATGCACCCGCTCCGACACCGCATCGAGCGGCCGCTCCGCCTCCCCGCGGGCGACGTCGACGCCGTCCTCGCCTACGCCCGCCGCCTCCCGTTCCGCCCCGGTCGGACGTGTCGCGCTCAGCTTCTCGACCACCTCCCGGATCGCGTCGCGGTGCGCGACGAACTCGTCGACGACCTCGCGCAGGGCGGCCAGCCGGTGCTCCCAGGACCGGAGCTCCTGAATGTACGCGAGCTGCCTCGCGGCATCGGCTTCCACCCGCTCCAGCGCCGACTCGACGATCCGGATCCGCTCGATCTGACCGTCGACGTGCAGCACTTCCTCGCCCAGACGGGCGACCCGCTCGGTCACCGAGTCGATCCGGGCCTTGAGTCGCTCGATCTCGGGCTCGAGCGAGGCGGGACCCACGGACGAACCCGGCGTCCGGCCATCACGCCCTCGACGCAAAGGGATCCGGACCCCCAATCGGCGCAGCCACCCTTGATACCGCTTCATCGTGCACTCCATCGGACTTCGACCCACGCGCTCGGCGGTCGGGCGACCCACCGGCGCTCGGGGTGATATCGATAAATGCAAACGGTTCCCTGGCTCTGCCCGGAAAAGGCAGAGCCAGGGAACCGTGCATCCGAGGAGCGTCACGGGCGCCCGGGGTTCGCGACCGTCCGTCGATCAGCGGCCCCGGGCAGGCCCCCTATTCCTCGCAGGAAGGCGAATTGCCGCAGTATTGGTTGAAGTACCCCACCGGGACGTGGAAATCCAATCGGAACGCCATCCGCTCCGTCCCCTCCTGATCACGGTCGGGCCAGCTCCCGAGTCTGGCCGTCGCACGCCCTCGTGCATCCCCCCACATCGTGGCGCTGTAGTGCACGAACTCATCGAGTTCGATCGTGCCGTCGAACGCGCCATAGAACACACCGTCGATCTTCGCGGCGAGGAAGTGGCTCGTCCATTCGAAGCCCCTGATGTCCACGACGTCCCAGGGGTCCATCCGCTCGATCGTGCCGATCCCGGGATCACGCAGCTTGGTGCCGAACCAGACCCGGACATCCTTGCCCGTTCCGGGGATCTCGCCCCAGAGTCCGATCACGAGCCAACGGTCCGGATCGCCCATCACCCTCCAGTTGGCGCCCTGCCCGACGAGCAGCGGCAGAGTCGTGCCCGCCCAGTCGCCTTCGGTGAACGTGAGCGCCCCCCGGCCGTCCGGCCAGTTCTCGAGCGAGACTCGGAACGCGATCGCCAGATCCAGTGTGTCCGCAGTGAATTCTTCCCCGGGGCCGAGGAGGCGCGGGTCGATCACCACGCGAGTCAGGATCCGGCCCTGGATACTCCCCCGGGGCACGACCGCGCTGAAGTCGCGCGGCTCCGGCAGATCGATCGCCTCGATGTCCACCATCCCGCCGGACACGCTGACGTACGGACCGAAGACGACCGCCGGTGCACCGCCGAAGGATATGCTCGGGTTCCGTCCGAGCCCCAGTAGCGTCTGCAGTGCGTCCGTGCTGAACTGCCAGGGATCTGCCGTCAGGACGCCGCCCTCACGCAGATGGTCCCGTTCCGGGTCCCACCGGCCGAGCGTCATGCGACCCACCGTCGGCTGCCCAGGAAGGTGGATCGCCAGCGGGATCCCCCGCGGGTCCGCGAAGACCCGCAGCCCTTCGCCCTCGCCCGTCATCACCGGCTGGAACCCGCCGTACGACGCCACTACCGTGTCCATCTCGATCGAGCCGCTCACCTTGACTCGCATCGTGTTGAGCGCCAGCGGCGGCGGCTCCGGCCGGGTCGGCAGGTCGCCGCACGCGGACGCCAGGACCGCCAGGGAAAGGACGGGGACGACCCGGTAACGCCACTTCCTCATCCTGCTACCTCCACACGCCGTTCGCGGCCGCCGGGGCCGCGGACCGCGCCATTGTGTTCGTCGAGGCCGCACGTGGCCCAATGCCCGGCGGCCGGGCTCCAGGGTAGCAACGAGCCAGGTCGAAGGAAAGTGACAACGATCGGATCGATTCTCGCCCCGCCCCTTGCGCAAACGGCCGGGGTGTGCATTCTCCTGACCTGGAGGCTCGAGGTCACATGGCTCCGGGGCGTCCCCGGCGTGCGTCCGTCGTGACGCGAGCGCCCCCGACGTCCGAAGTGCTGAACCATCTCCGGAGACGACTCGCGGATGACGAACCCGAAAGAACGCGGGGCGACCCACGCCACGCTGACCCTCGCGGACCCGGTGCAGGCGCAGGCGGGAGAGGCAGCCGCGCATTCGGACCCGGCATCGCTCACCGACTTCCTGCTGGGCCGGGGCGGCCCGCCTGCCGAGGCCGTGATCCACGCGGCTCGCCTGCAAGGCTACGCGTATGCGTCGCTCCCGGCCGACCATCCGCTACGGCCGCGCCTCCGTGCACGCTACCTCGCGATGCTCGCCCGCCACGAGTCGATTAAACGGGAAGTCGCGCCCCTCTTCGCTGCGTGGAGCGAGGCTGGCATCCTGCCCCTGCTCATGAAGGGGTTCTACATGGCGGAGTTCATCTATCCGGCGCCCGGAATGCGATACCACGGGGATGTGGATGTGGTCATCGAGCCGCGGCACCTGCGCCGGGCGGCCGCGATCGCGAGGGAGTTGGGCTGGAATGCCTTCCCGGACCTGCGCGACCCGCCCTTCCCCGTCCGCCACGCCGCCTATGACATGTACTCACCGGCAGGCCACACGGCCGTGGACGTTCAGCGGTCCGTCATCCACCGCTCGCTCCCCCTCGTCCAGCGTGAGTTGCGTGTCACTCGCGCCGTCCTGGCGCGCGCGAGAGAGATCGAATGGGAGGGCGCCCGAATCCTCGTGCCGGACCCGGTCGATGCCGCGTTGGTGTGCCTGCTCCTGCACCGCGCCTGGGGAAGCGAGCATTGGGGCCTCAAGGTGCACGACCTCCTCGACCTCCGCTTCCTGGCCGAACGGGAAGGCGTGACGCGCGAGGCGCTCGAGGCCAGAGCCGTCGATTTCCGGGCCCGGAGATCGCTCGCGCTCATGCTCGAGCGCTGTGATCCCTGGAACGGACGGTTCCAACCCGGCTTGCTCCCGGCGGCCCGGATGTGGGCGCACTATGCACGAACGCTCCATGAGCACACGCCGCGCTTTGCCCAAGCCTGGGCCTCCCGGCTCGTGCGCGGCGTGCCGCTCACTGCGCACGTGCTCCGCGCCATCCCGCTGGTGCTCCGCGCCCGCAACGCCGCCCGGCGCGAACCGGACCTGCACCGGCTCCTCGAGGAGTTCACGCCCCGGCACGACGCCTCGGCGCCGCGCCCGCCCAGACCGAAGTCGAGCGAGCGGGTCTGGCTGTCGCGGGGCATTCGCTGGGCATCGCGCGTGATCCCGACGCGCGGCGTCGGCCGATGCGTGATCCGGGCGCTCGCGCACTACCACGCGCTCCGGGTTCGAGGCGTCGACGCGGTGTTCGTGAGCGGAGTCAAGCGAGATGCCGACGGCATCGTCGGACACGCATGGGTCGAGCTGGACGGGCGCGTGCTGCCGGAGCTGCACGAGCCTGAGAATCTCCACGTTTACAAAGAAAACTTTCGCTACCCGCCGCGCGCCTGATACAGGGGCCGGTCACAGGGCGACCAGGGTGGGGAGCTCCGCCTCGCTGTCGGGTCCGAGGCGGAGCCGGCCGAATTCGAGTTCGCGCGTCATCCGTGCGACGTGTACGCTCACCGTCGCCCGCACCTCCGCCGAGAGCGGCACCCCCGTCGCCTCCCAGAGCACGCGCACGGCATCGCGGGGCGCGAGCGGCTCCAGGCAGGTCGGCCTCGCGGCATCGCGCTCGAGCAGGACGACGCGGGTGAGCCGCGCACGGGGCACGCGCTCGACGCCGAGGGCGTCCCAGGCAAGGAATCGCTTGCCGTCGGGGTCCGTGGACCACGCCGCGGCGGCGAGTTCCGGACTCATCCGCTCGAGCGTTTGGCCCAATCGCTCCAGGCCGTCCTGCCAGAGGCGGAGCCCGCGGTCCCAGCCGTGGAGCGTGCCGGTCGCGGGATCCAGCCAGGAGAGGTCCTCGGCGAGCGGCCGCCAGCCGCGCCGGAGGAGGCGGAGCAGCGTCGTCGTCTTCCCGGTCCCGCTCGGGCCGGCGAGTGCGGTGGCGTGGCCGTCCCGCACGACCACCGCCGCGTGCACCGGGAGCAGGCCCGAGGCACGCAGCGCCTCGCTCACGGCGACGTACAGGGCCGGGAAAACGCCCGCCCCGTAACGGAACCGGATTCTTGCGCCGTCTTGGGCGAGCCGGAGTCGAACTCGCGCGGCGCCGTCGTGCCAGACCCACTCGTCCCCGCGGTGGGCCCAGCACAGGTCGACGCCATCCGGCAGGCGGACGACGTGTGATTGCCACCCCGCGTCCCGGCCGGGCGCGCCGACGCCCTCCGACGGCACGCCGGCGTCGGCCGCACCCGATTCCTCCACCAGCTCGACCGCGTACGTGTACGGCGTCGTCGCATGTTCATCACGCCACCAGTGGCGGTCGAGCCACGCGAGTACGTCGTTCGTCGTGATGTGGCAACGGAACGGCCGCCCGAGAACGGCGGAGGCGGGCAAATCGACCATCAATCGGCGGGGACGAGGAGCCCCGCACGCAGGAGGTCGTCGACGAGGGCGCGCGCGTCGGCCGCAGCCTGCTCGGCCGTGATTTCGAACGCAGTGACCAGAGCGCGGACCGCGGCCTCCAGACCGCGGTCGAGCGCGCCCCAGATACAGCGGCCGGTTGCGTTCAGCGCAAACATCTCCCCCCTCGCAGGGTCGAGGAGGATCAACTCGTCACCGAGATCGGTGACGACGACGCCGGGCGCCGGGGCGTAGGCGCGGCCATGGTGCGGTGCAGAGGCGGAGGGTGTATCCATGTTCACGACGATAACATACCGCGCTCGCCTCGCACCAGGGCCCACACCCGCGTGGCCGGCCTCGACACCCGGCGTTCCTGCCTACTCGTTGCAGATCCCGGTGTCGGGACAGTGCCGAATCAGGTTCCCTGCGGGCACATGGAACCCGAATTCGATCGTGCTCCGCTCGCCGCCGGCGACGCCTTCCGCCGGCCAGCGCTCGAGCTCGATCGTTGCCCGCCCCTTGGCCTCACCCCAGAGGCCCGTCCCATCCGGCTCGAACAGCTCGAACTCGACCATGCCACCGACCGAACCGTAGCGCTCGCCTTCGTATCCGCCGACGACGACCGCGGCGAAATGGTCTGACCACGCGGTCGGGTCGGCAGGAAAGACGGTCCAGGGATCGATGGCCCCGAGCGTCACGGTGCCTCTGCCCTGCAGCGTCGTGCCGATCCAGAGGTCGACACGCTCGCCCGTTTCGGCGTTCACTCCAGAGACCCCGATCACGACTCGCCTGTGGGGTTCGTCGCCGATCTGCCAGAAACTGCCGCTCCCGTACAGGTTCGGCAGCGACGTGCCATCCAGCGCTCCGCCCACGATGGTCGCCGTGCCGCGGCCATCGGGCCAGTTCGCGAGTTCGACGCGGAATTCGACGGTGATGTCGATCGTATCGGCAGTGACGTCCGCACCCGGCTCGACGAGACCCGAGTTGACGACCGCCCGCGTCTTCAGGCGACCACTCACTTTGCCGAGAGCCTCGCGGGACACCGAGTTGGCGCGTTCGTTCGGCAGTTCGACCTCGAAGAGCTCCAGCGTCCCGCCCTCGACGCTCGCGTAGTGGCCCAGCCTCGTCGCCACTGCGCCGCTGAACGATACGCTCGGCTCACGCTCCACGAGCGTGATTCCATTGACCCGCGTCACCCCCGGCGGGTCGACGTGCAGCGTGGCGTTTTCTCTGAGGTAATCCCTGGATGGGTCCCACCGCCCAACGGAGTACGTGCCGGGCGACGGGCGGCCGGGAAGTTGGATCGCGAAGGGAAGATCTCTCGGCTTTGCGTAGACGTGGATCCCCTCGCCCTCCCCGGTCGCCACCGACTGGAAGCCGCCGAGCGCCTTGACCACCGTATCCAGCTCGAGGCCGCCGTCGACGACGATCCGGAGCGTGTTCACCTCCAGGTCGCGGCCGGGCCCGGCCGGTCCATCATCGCCGCACGCGGCCGAAAGCGCCGCAACCGCAAGACCGGTGACCAGTACGAGGGATCTGCCGAGACGTTGATGAACGGACCGCACATGCGCGGCTCCGCGACGCTCTCGATGAGGTCCATCCGGCCGGCGCGGCGCACCCGTCGCGGCGGGCCGGTTGGGGTTGGATGGGCTACCGGCGTTCGGAACTGCCATGTTCACCTCTCCGAAGCTCGTGTGCCGGGACTGCGTGCGCATGCAGTCCCGGCGCTGATCCGCGTCTCTGCGGGCCTGGGGCGCGAGATCCCGTGCCCGCCCTTCGGGAAGAGAACGATGGCGACGACCGCAATGTGACAAAGGGGCGGCCGCAGCGCCGGAGTCGCGGCGCTACACCCCCACCGGCTCCACCGACTCCAGCACCGGGATCGGCCGTCCCGGCACCCATTCGACAATGTGGCCCGCGATCGCCGAGGCCGCGACCGTGTACGGGCTCGCCAGGTAGAGCTGCCCCGGCCCGCTGCGCCCCGGGAAGTTGCGGTTCTGCGAGGAGATCGTCACCTCGTCCGGGCGCTTGCTCGTCCCCGGCCCGGCCGCGATGCACGCGCCGCACCCGGGCTCGATGAACTCGGCGCCGATCTCCTCGAAGAGCTTCAGGTAGCCGCGCTCGTCGCAGTACTGCCGCACCTCCTGCGAGCCGCACTGGATGTAGAGCTTGACGTCGGGATGGACGCGGAGCCCCTGCGCACGCGCGTCCTGGAGGACCGCGGCGTACATGTCCATGTCCTCCTTCTTCCCCGCCGTGCAGCTCCCGGCGTAGGCGCTGTGGATGCGGATCGGCTCGTCGTCCAGCTCGTCGACGTAGAGGCCGTTGCCCGGATCACCCGGCAGCGCGACCATCGGCCGGATCTGCGACGCGTCGATCTCGATCACCTTGACGTACTCGGCGTCCGGATCGGAGAAGAGCCCCTCGCAGAGCGTCTCGGCGCGGGCACGGTCCATTCCCCGCTCCTCGACCAGGTACTCGATCGTCTTCTCGTCCGGCGCGACGATCCCCGTGAACGCGCCGACCTCGGCGGCCATGTTCGTCATCGTCGCGCGCTCGTCGATCGACAGCGCTTCGACCGCCTCGCCCGCGTACTCGATGATCTGGCCGATCGCATGGCCGTCCCGGATGTACGGATGGCGCAGGATCTCGAGCATGAAGTCCTTGGCCGTCACGTTCGCCGGCTTCTTCCCCCGGATCACCACCTTGAACGATTTCGGCACGCTGACGCGCACGTCCTTGGTGATCCAGGAGTTGAAGATCGCCGTCGTCCCGACGCCGAACGCGATGCACCCGATCGCGCCCGAGTGCGGCGTGTGCGAGTCCGTGCCGACGATGAGCTGACCCGGCTCCGCGTAGCTCTCGAGCATCTTCGAGTGGCAGATCGCCTCGCTGCCGAGCCGGTAGCCCATCCGCTCGCCGTAGTAGATGACGCCCTGCTTCTTCGCGAACTCCTCCTGCTTGTCCTTGAGCTGACGCGCCACGTCCAGCAGCCCGAGCTGCACCCGCTCGGGCGGCATGACCTCGTGCAGGTAGGTCAGGTGGTCGCGGAACATCAGGATCGTCGACGGATCGTTGACCTTCGCGTCCGGACCCAGCTTCTCCTCGAAGAAGATCGCGGCCATCGGGCTCACGTACTCGTGCGAGAAGCGCCAGTCGGTCCGGAAGAAGCCGGTATCGCCGGGCTTAACCCACGGGACGCCGGTCTCGCCCGTAGCCGCGTCGGTGACCAGCTTGCGGGCGAAGATCTTCTCGGCGACGGTCATGGGACGCGTCCCGCCGCGCGTCTGGCTCTCCAGGAGCGGAAGCCGAACCTTCCCCTGCAGCCGCGCGACGTTGTACTCGAACAGCCCGCCGTACTCGATGATCTCCTTCGTGATGGGATCGACGTCCTGCGTGAACTCCGAGAGCGGGATCTCCTCGCCCCTGCGAATCCGCTCGATCAGCGAGAAGTTCGTCGAGGTCAGGATCCCGAGGTTCTGGCAGTTCTCGTTGTAGATGCGCTCGATGTTCTCGGCGATGACGACGCGGATCCCGGCCATCATCTCGGCGTAGGGCGACTGCTCCCGGCTGCTCCCCTTGCCGCGGCGCTTGCCGCTCACCGAGCAGACGAAGCCGCCGTTCTTGACGCTGCCGCGGGTGACCGGGAACTCGTCGCCGGCCTTGAGCCCCAGGTACGGGAACTGTCCGAGCGTCTCGTCGAAGTAGTAGCAGATGTAGGCGGGCGTGATCTCGTCGGTCGAGATCTGGTCGCGCAGCCTGGCGCGCAGTTCGTCGGTCAGCTCGAGATCCTCGCCGCTCAACTGCCGGCGCACCAGCTCGGCATCGTCGACGAGAAAGAGGATGCGACCATCGAAGCGGAGCTTCTCGGGGCGCTTGCGGACGTCGAGGCGAAGGAGGTCTGCGTGCATGGCCAATCGTGTTTCGGGGGATGGGAAACGACGGCAACCGACGCGACGGTCCCTTCACCGACGGTGCCACGAGCGTGGACCGGGGCCGGCAAAGGGATGCCGGAACTTAATGTGTCGGCGCGCGGTGGGGCCGGCAAGCCCCCACCCCGCCCCCTTCCCCCACTTGCCCCCCTCCCCCGCGCCCCCTAAGATTCC
>CAYPGK010000039.1:0-14776 GCA_964410055.1 uncultured Gemmatimonadaceae bacterium
AGAACATCAACGAGCGCATCGCGCCCGAGCTCCTCGGGATGGACCCCTCGGACCAGGTCGCCCTCGACCGGGCGATGATCGAGCTCGACGGCACGCCGAACAAGGGCGAGCTCGGCGCCAACGCGATCCTGGCGGTCTCGCTCGCGGCCGCGCGCGCCGCCGCTGAAGACGCCGGGCTGCCGCTCTACCGCTACCTCGGCGGGCCGTACGCCACGCTGCTCCCCGTCCCGCTCATGAACATCCTGAACGGCGGTGCCCACGCGGCGAACAACGTCGACCTCCAGGAGTTCATGATCATGCCCGTCGGCGCCACGTCCTTCGCCGAAGGGTTCCGCATGGGCGTCGAGGTCTTCCACTCCCTCAAGCGCGTCCTGAGCAAGAAGGGGAAGAGCACCGCCGTCGGCGACGAGGGCGGCTTCGCACCGGATCTCGGCTCCAACGAGGAGGCCGTCGAGGTCATCCTCGAGGCGATCGAGCAGGCCGGCTACGGCGCCGGCACCGACATCGTCCTCGCCCTCGACGCCGCCGCGAGCGAGCTGTACCGCGACGGCGCCTACGTCTTCCACAAGTCGACCGGCGAGAAGAAGAGCGCCGAGGAGATGATCGCCTTCTGGACCGAATGGGTCGACCGCTACCCGATCGTCTCCATCGAGGACGCCCTCGACGAGAACGACTGGGACGGCTGGCAGGCCCTCACCGCCGCCATCGGCGACCGCGTCCAGCTCGTCGGCGACGACCTCTTCGTCACCAACGCCGAGCGCCTCGCCCGCGGCATCGAGATGGGCGCCGGCAACGCGATCCTGATCAAGGTCAACCAGATCGGCACGCTCACGGAGACGCTCGAGGCGATCGAACTCGCCCGCCGCAACCGGTACCGCTACATCATCAGCCACCGCTCCGGCGAGACTGCCGACACCTTCATCGCGGACCTCGCCGTCGCGACCAGGGCCGGGCAGATCAAGACCGGGAGCGCGAGCCGGACGGACCGCGTCGCCAAGTACAACCAGCTCCTCCGCATCGCCGAAGAGCTGGCCGAAACCGCCGAATACCCCGGCCGCAACGCGCTGTGAAGCCCCGCGACCTCCTCTTCGCCGCCGCCCTCGTCGCCGCCGCCTACTTCGCCATTTTCGGCGGCGAGTACGGCCTCTACGAGGTCTGGCGCCTCGAGCGGCAACAGGAGGAGGAAGCACGCGAACTCGAGAGCGTCCGCGCCGAGGTCGAGCACCTGCGCGCCCGCGCGGACTCCCTCGAGAACGACCCCGCCGCGCTCGAGCGCGTCGCACGCGAGCGCTACGGCATGATCCGCGACGGCGAACGGTTGTACCGGTTCGTCGTCGCGGATTCGGTGGGGGGTGTGGGGGAGGGTGCTGGGGGCAATTGACGGGGGCCTGCCTTCGGCCCGTCAGCCCACCTACGGCGGGCACCGACGCCTGGCTCCGGCGAGGCCGACGCCCGGCCCCGGAGGTTGACAAGGTCGTGCGATTTCGTTAGCTTTCCATGCTCGGAGCCACTTCTGGCAGGGTAGCTCAAAGGTAGAGCAGCGGAGTCATAATCCGTTGGTTGGGGGTTCGAGTCCCTCCCCTGCTACTGCCTGATGTCGAAGCGCCGCAAGGGTTTGGCCCTTGCGGCGTTTTTCTCGTTCCGGGCCCGCCGGTATCGCCCCCGAGGTTCACATTTCCCCCCACCACGATTAGACTTCCAAGAGCGACAGGTCGGGGGCGCCCCTTTACTCCGCGCTTCAATCGGGCGCCGCGCCCCCTCATCCGCGCACCGCGCGGCCGCATCCAAACCTCAGGAGGACCTCAGGATGACGACGTCGCCTCCTTCCATCCTCGAGATGGTGGAGATCGAGAAGAGTTTCGGCGCGGTCCGGGCCGTCGACGGCGTGAGCGTGACGGTCGGGGCGGGCGAGATCGTGGCGCTCCTCGGGCCGAACGGCGCCGGGAAGACGACGCTGCTCCGGATCGCGCTCGGGATGCTCCGTCCGGACCGGGGTCGGGTGAGCTACGGGCTGGGCGGCGTGGTTTCGGACCGGCCGGACGCGACGCGGATCGGCTACCTGCCGGAAGAGCGCGGGCTCTACCAGGACGTTCCGGTCGGGCGGTACCTGGCGTACTTCGCGGCGCTGCGTGGGATGCGGCGGGCGGATGCGCGGCGGGAGGTGGCCCGCTGGCTGGAGCGACTCGAGCTGGCCGACCGCGCGGGCGACGAGCTCAAGAGCCTGTCGAAGGGGAACCAGCAGAAGGTGCAGTTCATCTCTTCGATCGTGCATCGCCCCGACCTCGCGGTGCTGGACGAGCCGTTCAGCGGACTCGACCCGCTGAACCAGGATTTGTTCATCTCGCTGATCCGCGAGCTGCGCGACGCCGGGGTGACGGTGGTACTGAGCGCGCATCAGATGCAGCTCGTCGAGCGTCTGGCGGACCGAGTGGTCCTGCTCCGGAAGGGTCGCACGGCGGGCGCGGGGACGATCGAGGAGCTCAGGCGGCTCTGGGGCGCGGGTCGACGCCTGGTGCTGAGGGTCGCCGGGGACGACGGCGCCTCGGGCTCCGCGCGCGCCTTCCTCGAGGCGCTGCCGGGCGTGCGGTCGGTGCAGGCGATGCCGGACGGTGAGCTCGGGCTGGACGTGGAGCCGGACGCTTCGCTGAGCGGGCTGCTCGAAGCGATCGGCGGCCGGCTCGACGTGCAGGATCTGCGCACCGAGACGGTGACGTTGCACGACATCTACGTCCGGACCATGTCCGGCGTCGGATCCGTGGCGGAGGAGGTGGTGGCGTGAAGCGGACGATGAGCGGTCCCAGGGCGGCCTGGGAGGTGGCGCGCTGGGAGTTCCGGCGCTACGTGAAGCCGAAGCAGCAGTTGATCGGGCTCGTGGTCATGATCGTCTTCATGATCGGCGGCGGGCTCGTGGCGCGGTTCATGGACGAGCCATCGACGGTCGAGCTCGCCGTCGTCGGCGCGGAGCGGCTGGCGCTTCCCGAGGAGCTCGGGCGGTTCCGGTTCGAGCCTCACGACGAGGCGTCGCTCGATCGGCTGCGCGAGGAGGTCGAGGCGGGGGACAGGGAAGTTGCACTCGTCATCGACGGCGACGGCGGGGGCGTGCTGTTCGCCCGTCAGGATCCGGGCTGGCGCGACGATCTCGAGCGCGAGCTGACGGCGGTCGCGATGCTGCGTCGGCTCGAGACGTTCGGGCTCGGTGTGGAGCGGCTCGCGGCGATCCAGGCGCCTTTCGCGCTCGAGGTGCACGAGGCCGCGCCCCGAGCGGGCGCGGGGGAGCGCGCCGCCGCATTCATCGCTCTCGCCCTCACGATCTTCGGCCTCATGGGAGGCGTCGGCTACGTCTTCGCCAGCGTGACCGGCGAGAAGCAGAACCGGCTGTCGGAGCAGGTGATCTCGGCGATCCCGCCGCAGGCGTGGATCGATGGGAAGATCCTGGGGCTCGCCGGCGTCTCGATCGTCGGGATCCTGAACCTGGTCGTCTCGGGGCTGATCTTCCTGTTCGTCGGCAGTCGATTCTGGGGGATGTCGCTCCCGCTCCCGGAGACGGTCGGGCGCATCGACCTGCTCTTCGTCGCGATGCTCGGCATCTTCATGGGATTCCTCTTCTGGTTCGCGTTCCTGGCCGCGGTCGCCGCGGTGGTCGACGACCCGCACACGTCGAATCGCAACCAGCTCCTCTTCCTGCCGATGCTGTCGATGGTCCCGGCGTTCATGGCGGTGAAGGACCCGTCGGCGATGTGGATCCGGGTGCTCTCGATCGCGCCGCCCACCTCCGGCGCGGTCTTCCCCGCGCGCCTGCTCGTCACGGAAGTACCGTGGTGGGAAGTCCTCCTCACGCTCGTGCTCCTCGGCGGCGCGATCTGGGTGATCCGGCGCATGGCGGCGAAGGTCTTCCGCCTCGGGATGCTGATGTACGGCAAGGAACCGACCTGGGGCGAGATCCGGCGCTGGCTGCGGGAGAGCGCGTAAAGCGCCGCGCACCGCGGACGCGGAGCGCGGGGGCGATTACGGCCGCCGCCCCCTTTTCCATTCCTCAGAAGTCCCTCCTCCCGAACCTCCACGCCGCCACCCCCACCGGCGCGACGAGCCACGCCGCGAGCGAGGCGAGGATCCACACGGCGCCCGCGCCGCCGAGCGCGTACTCGAGCGCGGCGCCCGCGGGGCCGACGAGCATGTCGGCGCCGAGGGCGACGAGGCCGAGGGTGCGCGCACCGTCGATCGGGTTGAGGGTGAGGAGCGCGACGAGCCAGCCGTCCACCTGGCCGGAGCCGGCCACCTGGAGGACGAGGATCGCGGCGAGGTCGTAGAGGACGGCGGCGGCGAACCATGCGCCGAGCGCGGCGCCGGTCGCGGCAGCGCGGGTGCGGGTGGCGACGCCGATCAGCACGCCGACGCCGAGCCCGGCCAATCCGACCATCGTCGCGCCGATCGCCGCGGCGAGGAAGCCGCCGAAGCCGGCGGTCCCGGCCCGGGCCGTGACGAGGAGCGCCGCGGCGCCGAACCCGGCACCCGCGACGATCACGAACGCGCAGGCCAGCCCGAGCGCGCGGCCGAAGAGCGCGGCGGTGCGGTTGACGGGCTGCGCGAGGAGCAGCTCGGTGCCGTCGTGGGGCGCGGAGAAGGCCGTCGCGCCGAGGACCAGGCCGAGGAGCGGGAGCAGGTAGAGCGACAGGTTAAGGAGCGAGACCGCGGTGCGTGTGAAGCCCTGGACCAGGAGCTGGCCGCTCGCGGCGAGCCCGCCGAGGGTGATCGCCAGCGCGAGCCCGCAGAACAGGAATCCGAATCCCGCGACCAGCCGGCTCCGGAGCACGCCGCGGAGTTCGTGGGCGGCGATGACGGCGATCGTGTTCATGCGACCCTCCGTGCAGGAGCGGTGAAAGCGCGGTAGAGGACCTCCAGGTCGGACGTGCCGGGCGGGATCGCCGCGGCGACGCCGAGCGATTCGATCAGCTCCTGCGGCCTGCCGACGGCGCGCAGCTCGCCGTCCACGAAGAAGGCGATCCGGTCGGCGAGCGCGGCGACCTCGGCCAGGTCGTGCGAGGAGAGGACCACGGTCGTGCCGGCGCGGGCAATGTCCGCGACGATCTCGCGCACGTCGAGCGCGCCGGTCGGATCGAGCGCGGCACTCGGCTCGTCGAGGAGGAGCGCGCGCGGCCGGGCGAGGAGCGCGATGGCGATCCCGAGGCGCTGGAGCATCCCGCCGGAGAAGCCGTTGACCTCGCGCGAAGCCTCCGCCGCGAGCCCGACCCGCTCCAGGTTGCGGTCCACGTCGCGCGGGTCGGCGCCGCGCAGGCGGGCGTAGAAGGCGACGATCTCGCGCGCCGTCGCCCCGTCGGGGAAGGCGAGCCGCTGCGGCAGGTAGCCGAGTCGCTCGCGCGCCGCGCGCGTCGACGCGTCGTGGCCGTCCACGGTGACGCGACCCGCGGTCGGGCGGATCAGTCCGACGGCGGCCTTGAGCGTCGTCGTCTTGCCGGAGCCGTTGGGGCCGACCAGCGCGAGCGTCTCGCCTTCGCGGACCTCGAGGTCGAGCCCGGAGACGGCGGTCGTCCGGCCGTAGCGTTTGGTGAACTCTTCGTAGCGGATCATTGCCGTCCTCCCGCGGTTCAGTGGTGGTGGACGAGCTCGTGGGGATCGGCCGGATGCGCGCCGGCGTGGGCGTCGCCGCCGTGGCCGGCAGGCAGCTGTCCCGCGCGGCCCCGGGCTCGCCATACCCTCCAGCCATGGGCGTCGTCGCTCGATGCTTCGGCTGTCGGGTCCGGCGGCACCTCCAGCGACACCCCGGCCGGCGCCCGGGCGAGCGGCGCGGGGTCGACCACGGTCGGCAGTCCGAAGACCGGGAAGGCGCGCTCGGCCCAGGCGAGCGCGCGCGCGGCGAGGGTGCCGGTGAACGCTTCGAGCGCGGGGCGGCCCTGGGCGAGCGTCGCGAACGGATCGCCAGCGCGGTACGGACGGTCGCCCACGCCGTCGCCGTCGAGGTCGAATACCGCCGGGTCGCCCCACCAGTTGCCGCGGCCGTGCTCCGCCCAGGCGTTCTCGCCGCCGCCCCGCGCAGGGCGGACCGCCACCCGGTTCCCGGCGATCGCGTTCCCCGCGAAGAGGTTCGCCTCCGCGCTCGACAGCAGGTCGATCCCGATCCCGTTGTGCGCGATCGCGTTGCCGGTGATCCGGTTGTCGAGCGAGTTGTCGAGGTGGAGGCCGACCCGGTTGCCGACGATGCGGTTCCCCTCCGCCGTGATCCCCGTGGCCGTCTGCAGCAGGATGCCGTAGGCGCGGTAGCCGGTGTGGTCGGCGAAGATGTTGTCGCGGAACGAGATCCGGTGCGAGAACATGATCGCCGCGCCCGCCGCGTTGCGGCGGAAATCGTTCCGCGTGAAGCGGTTGTCGTTCGAGTACATGTAGTGGAGTCCGTACCGGACCCCGCTCACCCGGTTCTCGACGACGTCGTTCGCATCCGCGAAGGAGAAGTAGATCCCGTCGCGCACGGATCGGATCTCGTTGCGCTCGATCCGGTTCCCCGCGGAGTGGAAGAGGTGGATCCCGTTCCCACGTCGCGCCTCGCCCGTCGTCCGGTCGCCGTGGATCACGTTGCCTGCGATCGTTGCGCGCGCGGCGCGCAGGAGGTAGACGCCGTGGAGCGCCGCCTCGATTCGGTTGTCGATCACCCGACAGCCGGTGCAGCCGTCGAGCTTGATCGCGGCGTCGTCGTGGTCGAGGGAGCGGCCGCTCCCGCGGATGGTGAAGCCGCGGATCTCGACCCCGTCGGCGGCGACGGTGACGGTGCTGCCGCGCCCGCCGCCGTCCAGGACGGCGCCGTCCTCGCCGACCAGGACGAGCGGCCGGTCGATGGTGAAGGGGCCGTGGTGGACGCCGGCCGCGACGTGGATGGTGTCGCCGGGTTGCGCGGCGGCGATGGCGTCGGGCACGGTCGGGTACGGCCCGCCGGCGCCCACGCGCAGTGGGCTGTCGGGCACGGCCGCCTGCGGCGTGAGCGGAGGCACGGCCGCCTGCGGCGTGAGCGGAGGCGCGGCGGCCTCTGCGCTCGCAGCCAGCGGCGCCGGCACCGGCGGGCGGTCCGTGCGCGCCCACGGCGTCGCCTGCGCGATGACCAGCGCGACCACGGCGAGGAGGGTGGTCATCACCCCTCCACGCCGATCGGCATGCCCACGGCGCGTGTGGCCGGCCGGGCCGTCGTCGCATCCGCGCGCAACTCGCTCGACGCGTCCGCGATTCGCTGCGGGCCGGACCGCTCGCCGCGCATCCCCTGCACGTCGCGCCACAGCACGTAGGCGACGATCAGCCCCGCCGCAGCCGGCAGGAATGTCCCCCACGAGAAGTAGGAGTACGTGCCGAACTGCGCGATCACGTGCTCGCCGAACATCGGCGGTGTGAACGGCTCGATGCGCATCGCGGCCGTGGGGTCGAGGTCGTGGCCGTAGGTGTAGAGGCGGTGGCTCATGCTCCAGAAGCCGTAGACCGCGGTCCCGGCCATCGCCGCGAGGGGTACGATGGCCACCCACCAGCGGCGCACGATCGCCGCCGCCACCGTGGCGAGCGCGATCACGCCGAAGAGGGCGGGGAGCGTCTTCAGCTCCACGAAGAAGTCCTCGTCGATCTCCGCCATCCCGATGTAGTGGTTGAGCAGGTTGAGCTCGGTGATGTCGCCCACGATCTTCGTCGGGTAGACCACCATCCTTAGCCCCTCGGGGTACTGCACGCTGACCAGCGTCATCCCCCAGAGCGGCAGGAAGATCGACGCGGCGACCAGGATCGCGGCGGTGACCAGGAGCCCGGTCCGAAGTGCGTTCGTCTGCATCGTGTCCTCCGTCGACGCGCCGGCCGTCCCGCCCCCGGGACCACGCCCGGGGACGGGAGGCAGGCGCTCGTCTCAGTGTCCTTCGTGGCCGGCCAGCGCCAGCGCCGGGTCGCGCCGCTCGAAGCGCATCTCACCCCCCTCGCCGTCGTACATCGTGAGCCGCGCCCCGCGCGGGACGACCTCGATGTATCCCTGCATCTCCTGGTGGAGCGCCGAGCAGAAGTTCGTGCAGTAGTACGGGTAGACGCCGTACTTGTCCGCCACGAACTTCAGCGTCTTCGTCTCGCCGGGGTCGATCACGATGTTCTTGTCGAACTGGGCGATCCCGAACCCGTGGATCTCGTCACGCTGCTGCTCGGCGTTCGTGACGTGGATGATGACCGTGTCGCCTTCCTGGACCTGGATGCGGCCGGGCTCGAAGTAGGTGCGGATCGCGTAGACCCACGCCTCGACCGTCCGCGTGCGCGCGTTGCGCACGACCTTCGCCTCCTGCGGGCTCCAGATCGCGTTCGGGTTGCGGTTCTCTTCCTTGGGGTAGAACTCGATCGGGTTGATGACGTCGCGGTGGACGAGCTGTGCGAAGTGCGGCTCGGGCTCCGTGAACGCCTCGTAGAGCATCGTCATCCGGTCGCCCGTCTGGATGTCGATGAGCTGCGAACTCTCCGGCTGCGACGGCCCGACGTTCAGGTGCCGGCCCTTCGAGAGCTTGTTCATCGCGACCAGGTAGTCGCCGCGCGGCTTCCTCGTGTCCCCGTGGGCCGTGACAAGGTGGCCGATGTTGAAGTGCACGGGGATCTTCTGGAGGACCAGCGACTCCGGGTCGGTCCCCGGCGCGTACGGCGGCAGCTTCCACTTCACGACCGCGCTCTCGACGAACAGCGAGGTGTACGCGTTCCCGCGCCCGTCGAACTGCGTGTGCAGCGGGCCGAGGCCGACCGGGACCTCCATGATGACGACGGCGTCGTAGTCGATGACCGGGATCCCGTCCTCGTGGCCCGTGAACGCCTTCGCGTCGATCGCCTGCTTCAGCTTCTCCCACGAGTAGACGGTCGTGGTCGGCGACAGCTTGCCGGAGCAGATGATGTATTCGCCGCTCGGGTCCACATCCACGCCGTGCGGGCTCTTCGCGCATGGGACCAGGTACATCACGCCCTCGACCTCGGCCGGATCGATCACCGGCACGCCGGAGATCGTCCGTGCGTGGCCGTCGCGCACGGCCCGCTCGGCTGCGCGCCAGTCGACCACGGCCACGTAGTCCCGGTCGCGCTGCGACGCCGTGATCTCCAGCTTCCCCGTCGCGCGCTCCGTGTTGTAGCTCGTCCAGAACGCCCAGCCGTGCGACGGGCCCTTGCCCGTGGCGCCCAGGTCCCAGTTGAACGGCGGCGTCAGGATCTGCCAGCCGACCGACATCTCGCCCGTCTGCGGGTCGATCCGGATCCCCGTGACCGCGCCCTTGTACTTCGTCGCGTACTCGTCCAGCGACACGAAACGCTGCGGGACCGGGACGCTGAAGCGCGTGGCGACCAGCGCGTACTCCGTGTTCTCCGTCACCATCGAAGAGCCGTGGTTGCCCATCGTGTTCGGGATTGGACCCAGGATCTGCTTCGTCTTGAAGTCCCTGAGGTCGATCCGGGCGATCCGGTTGTTCGCGTTGTCGTTCACGAAGAGCCAGCGGCCGTCGTACTCGCCGTTGGTCTGGGAGAGGGCCGGGTGATGGACGTCGCCCCACGTGTAGTCGCCCAGCATCGCCCGGCTCTCCTCGTCGTGGCCGTAGCCCGTCCCCGGGTACGGCGTGAAGACCGGGATCGTCGCGATGTGGCGCATCGAAGGCACGCCCGCCACGAAGACCTGGCCCGAATGGCCGCCCGAGTAGAACAGGTAGTACTCGTCCAGCTCGCCCGGCGCGACGTACGTCCGCAGCGCGGCAGCCTGGACGTCGGCCGTCGCCATCACCTGCTCGCCCGGCACCGTGGGCCGCCGGCCGCTACGCGTCGCGATCCAGCCCACGACCAGAACAGCGATCGCGACTACCGCAATCCTGCCCATCGTCTGCTTGTTCATGGATTCCTCCGTGAGGTAGATCGTTCGAGGCGCGAGGCGCGCCTTCCGGTTACGCCCGACGTCGCATTCAATCCACGACCTCGAGCGTGCCGACCATCCCGAGCGCCGCGTGCGGGTCGCACACGAAGCCGTACGTCCCCGGCTCCATCGTCACGACCACGTCGTACGTCTGACCCGGGATCTGCAGGTACGGACCGACCTCGGGGAGCTGCGTCCGTACGCTCGCCTGGTCCGCGGGGAACGAGACGTTGTGGACGCCCGACACCAGCTTGAAGCGGAGCACGTCCCCTCGTCTCGCGCGGATCTCGCTCGGTTCGAAGTAGTTGCCGGCGCCGTCCGTGATCATCGCCACCTCGATCACGGTGCCGGTCGGCGCTACCGACGCCTCCGCCGCCGGCGCCGAGCCCGTCTCGCCGCTCCCCGTCGCACTCGACTCCCCGGGCGTCCCCGCCCCGCACCCCGCGATTACGAGCGCCGCAGCGACGAGCCATCCGGTCGTTTTCATCCCGTCCTCCTCGGTTCGGGTCCTCCCGCGCCGCCGACGCCGGCGTCGCGGATTCGTCACTTGCGGGTGATAAATAGGGGCCCGCGGCGCCGGGCGAAGTCGGGGATCGGAGGAATTTTGGTAGGGGATCCCGGAAGCGGGCTGTAAGGGATTCCACTACAAGGCGTTGCCTGGGGCGGTGGTGTGACTTTCGTCACAGCGCGGCGTCGTCGGCGCGGCTACGTTCGGTGCGAGATGAGACTCGTTCTCAATCCAGCACGCGGACGCGAACCGGGGGAGGAGAGCGGATGAGGGCAACGAAGAAGGTGGAGCCGGGGCCGTGGACGGCGGCGCGATGAGCGCGGCGCCCGGGGCTGGCCGGGCGGCGGGCGCGCCGATGCGCGGCGGCCTGGCGACGGCGAACGCCCCGCCGTTCCGTCTGCCCGGCGAGCATTTCGCGGCCGCACTCGGGTTGTGGGGCGCGGGCGCGCTGGGGCTGGTGTGGGTCGCGCCGGCGGTCGCGCAGGGGCATTTCCCGCTGCCGCGTGTGATCGCGGTGACGCACCTGTTCACGCTCGGCTGGATCACGACGTCGATCCTGGGCGCGCTCTACCAGTTCCTGCCGGTGGCTCTGCGTCGGCCGGTGCGTTCGGAGCGGGTGGCGCACGTGGGGTTCTGGCTGTACGTGCCGGGGCTGATCGGCTTCCTGGCCGGGCTCATCGGGGGTGGGCGTCCGCTGATGCTGGTGGGCGCCTTCACCTTCGGCACGGGGCTGGTGCTCTTCGTCGGCAATCTTGCAGCGACGCTCGCGGGGGTTCGGGAGCGGGACACGACGTGGTGGTCGCTCGCGGGCGCGGGATTCTTCCTGCTGGCGACGATCGCGCTGGGGATCACGCTGGCGGGGAACCTGGGGGCGGGGTACCTCGGCGAGCATCGGTTCCTCGCGCTGGGCGTGCATCTGCACGTGGCGATCGCGGGGTGGGTGCTGCTGGTGATGATCGGCGTTGCGCGGCACCTGCTCCCGATGTTCCTGCTGAGCCATGGGGCGAGTGAGCTCCCGGGTCGGCTCGCCGCCGCTCTGGTCGGGGCGGGCGTCCTGACGCTCGTGGTGCTGCACCACGTCATCCCGCCGGGGTTTTCCTGGCTTGCGTCACTTTCGATCGGCGTGGGCTCGGCGGCGTTCCTGGTGCAGGGCGCGCTCTACTTCCGCCATCGGATCCGCCCGAAGCTCGACCCCGGAATGCGACTGGCCGGCGAGGCGCTTGTGTTCCTCGCGCTCGCGCTCGTCCTGGCGCCGGCCGCGCTGCGGGCGGGTCTCGCCGCGCCGCGGCTCGTGACCGCGTACGTCGCCGCGATGGTGCTTGGGATCAGCCTGTTCGTGGCGGCGCACTACTACAAGATCCTGCCGTTCCTGGTCTGGTACCACCGCTTCGGCCCGCTGGCCGGGAAGCGTCCGGTGCCGCGCGTCGCGGAGTTGTACGGCGAGCGGTCGGCGTCCGTCGCGGGGTTGCTCCTCGCCGTCGGCGCGCTCGGCGTGGTCGCGGCGACGCTGGCGGGCTCGGTCGTCGTCGCGCGCCTCGCTGCATGGACGTACGCAGCGGGAGCGGCGGTCGTGATCGGCCAGATGGCGAAGGTCGCACGGAGGAGGCCGGAATGAACACGAAAGGGCTCGAGGAGGCGTGGGACGCGCTCCGCTGCGTGATCGACCCGGAGATCGGGCTGGACATCGTCACGCTCGGCCTCGTCTACGAGCTCCGGCTCGAGGACGGCGTGGCCGAGGTCACGTACACGCTGACCACGCCGGGGTGTCCGATGGAGGCGCACATCACGAACGGGATCGTCGCCGTGCTGGGCGCGGTGCCCGGTGTGGAAGAGATCCGTCCGAACCTGGTCTGGGAGCCGCGCTGGCACCCGGGGATGATCGCGGAGGGCGCATGGGGAAGCGACTGAACGGGCCCGGCAGCGGCCGGGGCGAGAATGGCGGCCCGATCGCCACCGGAGACCGCGTGGCGTCGGTGATCGCGAGGGACGAACGGCTGATCGACGTGTTCACGTCGCTCTCGCCGGCCTTCGAACGGCTGCGCAGCCCGGCGATGCGGAAGGTGATGTCCCGGCTGGTCACGGTCGAGCAGGCCGCGCGGATGGCCGGGGTGGATCCGGATGACCTCGTCGGCCGGCTGAACGCTGCGGTCGGGGGAGGCGAGCGGGCGCCGCGTGATGCGGGGGCGGGGAATGGGGGTGGAGGGGGCGGAGCGGGCGAAGGCGAGGTTGCGGCCGGAGCCGCACCCCCTCCCGCGCTGAGCCGCATCCCCGAGGACCGGATCGTGGACCTCGACGTCCGCGACGACCTCCGCCAGGGCCGCGAGCCGTTCAGCCGGATCATGGCGGCGCGGCGCACGGTTCCCGAGGGCGGGGTGCTCCGGCTGCGCGCGATCTTCGAGCCGGTCCCGCTCTACGCGGTGATGGAGAAGCAGGGCTTCGCGCACTGGACCGAGCGGTTCGCCGAGGACGACTGGCGCGTCTGGTTCTATCCCGCCGGCCCCGATGGGGCGGGAAACGGAATCGCCGCGGCGGGCGGGCCGGGAGGGAACACGGAGCCGGATAGCGACGACGTCGTCATCCTCGACGTCCGCGGCCTCGAACCACCCGAGCCGATGATGCGGACGCTGGAGGAGGTCGAACGGCTGCCTCCGCGCAAGACGCTGGTCCAGATCAACTCCCGCGTGCCGCAGTTCCTGCTGCCACTGCTCGATGCGCGCGGCTACGAGGCCGAGGTGCGCGAGGAGACGCCCGGCGTCGTCCGGGTCTTCATCCGCCGGAAGGCGGATGCGTGAGCCCGGGGCCACGGTGCCCTGGAGCGACCATCCAACCACAACGAGGAGGAGAGCGTGTCCGAGAACGCGACGCGAGAGCTCGACGTGCGGGTGATCCCGCCGAGGGAGAAGCATCCGACCATCTTCCAGACCTTCCTGGCGCTCGAGCCGGGCGAGTCGTTCGTCCTGGTGAACGACCACGATCCGAAGCCGCTGCGCTACCAGTTCGAGTTCCAGTACCCGGGCCAGTTCGGCTGGGAGTACCTGGAGCAGGGGCCGACCGTGTGGCGGGTGCAGATCTCCCGGCAGGGGGCGTGATGCGGCTCGCACTGAGCTCGGCTGCCGTGCCGGACGCCACCTTCGACGAACTCCTCGCCGCGTGTGCGCGGCGAGGATTCGCGGCCGTCGAGCTGGAGGTCGGGCACGCGCACGGCATCACGCCGACTACCGGGCCGACAGCCGCGGCCGACGCCGTAGAGCGGGCGGCGCGCGTCGGGATCGGGATAGCGGCGCTGCGGCTCGAGGACGCCGCGAGCGTCCTGGATCCGCAGATCCCGCGGCTCGCCGCCGCGCTCGGCGCGCCCGTGGTCGCGCGGATCGGCGACGACGTCGCCGAGGTCGTCCGTGTGGCGGCGCCGCGCTTCGCGGATGCCGGCGCGATGCTGCTCCTGGCCTGTTCGGGCGACCTGGCGGAGATCGAGCGGCTGCGGCGCCGGGTCGAGGCGGCCCCCGCGGGCGCGATGGGGCTCGCCTGGGACGTGATGCCCGGCGATGGCGCCCTCGCGGTGCCGGAGGCCCCGCTCGCCGTGGGCGACGGCCACATCCGCCACATCCGGCTGTACGGCGGCGGCCCGGAGTCGATGGGGCAGGAGGGCCTCGGCGTGGGCGGCCTCATGGGCGCGCTCGCCCTCTCCGGCTACACGGGTGCGCTCGCGCTCGCGCCGAGCGACCGGCGATATCGGTACGCCTGGGGCGCCTGGCTCGGCCGGAGGGGCGGCTGGGGGTGCGGGAGCAAGGCCGGCTCGGACGCCGGGGTCCTCGAGATCGGAGTGGAGCGATGAGTGACGAAAAGCGCGTGGTCCTGGACGTGCGGCCTGTGCCGCCGAAGGACCGTTTCGACAAGATCATGGGCGCCTACGAGGCGCTCGAGCCGGGTGAGGTCCTCGAATTGACTGTGGACCACGACCCGGAATGCATGTATTACACACTCAAGGCGACGCAGGGCGACGACGCCTTCGGCTTCGAGTACCTCCTGCGCGGCCCGGTGGACTGGCGCGTCGAGGTCCGGAAGTTCGCGCCGTCGCCGGCGGAGTCGGCCGGGGGCGGCTGAGCCGGATGGGAGAACCCGGGAGGTGCGGTGTATACGCTGGTACGCAGGTTCATCAAGACGGGGATCGTGTTCCTGTTCGCCGGCCTCGCGCTCGGCGGCTACCTGCTGGTCCGGCGAGAGCTGTTCGGCGTCTGGCCGCACCCGCACCTCGTCTCCGCCCACGCGCACGCGGTGCTCGTCGGGTTCGTGATGTTCCTGATCCTGGGCGTCGCGCTCTGGCTCTTCCCCCGCGCGGAGAAGGGGGACACGCGGTACCGTCCCGGGCGCGTCGAGGC
>CAYPGK010000039.1:14876-30409 GCA_964410055.1 uncultured Gemmatimonadaceae bacterium
GGAGGAGCGATGTCGCTCTATTATCTGAACGTGACGCTGCACGTGCTGGCCGCCCTACTCTGGCTGGGCGGGATGTTCTTCCTGGCCGCGGTCGGCGCGCCGGTGCTGCGCAAGATCGAGCCGGCCCGGCTGCGGGCGCACATCTTCCAGGCGCTCGGGCTCCAGTTCCGGCGCGTCGGCTGGATCACCATCGCCGTGCTGCTGGTCACCGGCGTGCTGAACCTGCACTTCCGGGGCGTGCTGTCGTGGCGAGTCCTCGGCGACTCCGCGTTCTGGGCGACGCGCTACGGCCACGCGCTCGGGTGGAAGCTCGCCGCGGTGGCGGTGATGGTCGTCGTCAGCGCGTTGCACGACTTCTGGTTCGGCCCGCGCGCGGCGCTCTTCGAGCCGGGTAGCCCCGAGGCGCTCCGGTCCCGCAGCCGCGCCGCGTGGCTCGCGCGCGTCAACGCGATCGTGGGGATCGTGCTCGTGGTGGCCGCCGTGCGGCTGGCCCGCGGAGGCTGAATGCGACAGGACACCCTCGAGGTGCTCAGGCGGCTCCCGCTCTTCGCGGGGCTGAGCGACGCGGCCGTCGAAGCGATCGCCGAGCGGACGGCGTCGCGCGCGGTGCATCGCAACGAGCTGCTCTTCCGCAAGGGCGAGTCGTGCCACGGGCTCTATGTGGTGGTCGAGGGGAAGGTCCAGGTCTACCGGTCGAGCCCGGACGGGCGCGAGCAGGTCTTGCACGTGGAGGGGCCGGGGCGGCCGCTGGCCGAGGTGCCGCTCTTCGACGGCGGGCCGTACCCCGCATCGGCGCGCGCGCTTGAGGACGGCCGCGTCCTGTTCCTCCCGCGCGATGAGTTCCAGGCGCTCTACCGGGAGAACCCCGAGATCGCCGACGCGGTGATCCACGACCTGGGTCGTCGGCTCCGGCGGCTCGTCGGGCTGGTCGAGAAGGTCTCGCTCCTGGACGTCCCGGCCCGGGTCGCGGCGACGATCGTCGAGCTCGCGGAGGCTGCGGGCGTCTTCCGCGACGGCGGCGCGCTGGTCGTGCCGCAGACGCAGGAGGAGCTCGCGCGCGGGCTCGCGACGACGCGCGAGGGGATCGCCCGCGCGCTCGCCCGGCTCCGAAGGCAGGGGATCATCGCACAGGAGGGCGCGCGCATCCGGATCCTCGACGCGGCCGCGCTGGACGCCGCGGCGCGTGGCGCCGCGCCGGACCGGGCCGGCAGGAAGGGATAGCAATGGACACCTTCGTCCGCGGGTTCATACGGGCGAGCCTGGCTTGGTTCGGCGCGGGCGTGCTCATGGGGCTGGGGATGGCCGTCCGGCCGTCGCTCATCGTGATCCGCCCCGCACACGTGCACGCGAACCTGCTCGGCTTCGTCAGCATGATGATCTTCGGGGTCGCCTACCACGTGATCCCGCGCTTCACCGGCGCGCCGCTGCACAGCCGCACGCTCGCGCTGGCGCACGTCTGGATCGCCAACGCCGGCCTCGCCCTGCTCGTTGCGGGATGGATCGTGCGGGGGTTCGGCAGTGGCCTGGGGACGCCGCTCATCCACATCGGAGCGGCCACGAGCGCGGCATCGGCCGCGCTCTTCATCTACAACCTCTGGCGGACGCTGGACGCGGCGCCGCGTATTCCGGGCCCGGCCGGGCCCAGGCGCACGCCGCTCCGCACCGCCTCGACCGGGGGTAGACCATGACACCCGATCAGCGTATTCCGGCGACGATGACGGTGAACGAGGCGATTCGCCTCTACCCGGAGACCGTCGCCGTTTTCAACGCATACAACATCGACGCCTGCTGCGGCGGCGCGGCCACGATCGAGGAGGCGGCGCGCCGTGACGGCGCAGACCCTGAAGTCGTGCTGGCCGCACTGCGCGCCGTGCTCGAGGAGGTGCCGACGTGAAGGTCCTGCCGGAAGGTCCGACCGCGCCCGCCGGCGCGCGCCCCGCGACGGCGATTCTGCACGACGAGCCCAACGTACGCGTGATCGCCTTCCACCTCGCGCCGGGGCAGGAGATCCCGCCGCACAAGAACCGCTCGACCGTCCTC
Organism: uncultured Gemmatimonadaceae bacterium; assembly: GCA_964410055.1. Lineage (GTDB taxonomy): Bacteria > Gemmatimonadota > Gemmatimonadetes > Longimicrobiales > RSA9 > CALBZE01. Next base: position 16,917 of record CAYPGK010000039.1, read on the forward strand.
GTCCACGTGGTCCGGGGCCGGGGGCGGTTCCGGGGCGAGGACGGGGAGGCGGTGCTGGAGGCGGGCAGATCGGCGGTGTACGAGCCGGGCGAGTTCCACGCGATCGCGGCGGATGACGAACCGCTGTCGTTCCTGGCCATCCTCTCGCCGAGGCCGTCATGAGCGCCCGTGACATGACCCGGCGTGCTGACGCCAGCGCCCCCGCCGACGGCCGCACACAGCCGGGCACGACAGCCGCCCCGTTCCGCGTGACCGAGCGCGCCCGCTGGAGCGACGTGGATGCCGCGGGGATCGTCTGCTACGGCGCGTACCTCCGCTTCTTCGAGCTGGCCGAGACCGAGCTCTTCCGCGCGGCCGGGATCCCGACGCCGCTGCTCACCGAACGCCACGGCCTCTGGCTCGTGCGCCGTCGCGTCGAGTGCGATTTCTACCAGCCCGTGCGGCTCGACGAGGAGATCGAGATCCGGGCCTCCGTGCCGGCGATCGGGCGGACCTCTCTCGAACTCGGGTTCGTGGCCCGTCGTGTGACGGAAGGGGACGTCGCGGCCGAGAGCCGGTACGTGCTGGTGGCGGTGGACCGGGATCACTTCCGGCCGGTGCCGATCCCGGACGCGGTCCGGGAGGCGCTCGCTCCGTTCGTGGTCCGCCGAGAGGAGACCGGGGGATCGACCGGCTGAGGTGCAGGACGCGCCGGGGTGCGATCCGGTGACGGACTCGCCCCGCGCCCACGTGCCGGCGCGCCTACACCAGCGACCCCTCCTCGCGCAGCAGGTCGCCCACCGTCGTCTTGCGGAAAAAGTCCAGCACCTTCTCGGAGATGTCCTTCCAGCGATGGTGCGCGGGGCACGGGTTGCCGTCGTTGCACTCCGGCCGGCCGAGAATGCAGGAGCGCTGCGGGCCGACCGGGTCGAAGGGTTCGAGGATCCGGTACAGCGGCAGATCGTCGGCGTCGTACGCCAGCCGGAACCCTCCCAGCGGGCCCCTCGTCGACGACAGCACCCCCTGCCGCGCCAGCACGTGCAGGATCTTCGACAGGTAATTCCTCGGCACGCCCAGCGCCTGGGCCGTCTCATCCGTGCGCACGAGACGCGTGTCGTTCGCGTGCTGCGCGATGTATAGCGTAGCCCGGAGTGCGTACTCCGCCGTATCCGAAAGCATCCACCCTCCGACTTCACGATGCGCGGGCCCCCGCACCATGGGCGCCCCGCACAATTTGTTACCCACAGGTGAACAATAGGATCGCGCCTCGGCGCGCGGCGGGCAACCCCACGCGGCATGCCCCTCGCGGGCCCCACTGGCCCCGCAGGCCCCGCGTGGCACGGGGGCCCGGGTGGCACGGCTCCTGCCCGGCCGACGCCCACACCGACATGCCGGGGAGATGAGTCGGGTGGGCGCCGCGCTGGAGACCGGGAGGGCTAAGCCATGGCCAATGGCGAAGTCGACGAGGCTGTGCCGCCTGAGGCGCCGCCGATGCGGCGCCGATTCCAGACCGACCCGTTCCAGCTGATCGGGCTCGCTTTCATCGGGGCGGTGCCGATCCTCGCCCTGGCAGGGGTCTTCGGGATGAAGCGCGCGGAGGTGTCGGCGCGCGGCGGCGCTCTCGAGCTGACGGTCCGCTACGTCGAGCGGCTGCGGTTCGGGCAGACGCACAACCTGGAGATCCTTGTGACGAACGTCGGGGCGCAGTCGTTCGACACGCTGACGGTGTCGATCGACCCGGCCTACCTCCACGGCTTCACGAACGCGACGTGGACGCCATCGCCGACGCAAGCGCACAAGGTCGACCTCGCCGGACCGCGGGCGGGCGAGGGCCGACTGATCGTCGTCGCGTTTCGTGCCGATCGCTACGGGCGCCATACCGGAGCGGTCAGTGCGACGGCGGGCGGCGACACGGCGCGGGTCGTCCTCAGCACCTTCATCTTCCCTTGAGGCGCCGATGGAAACGGTCGTTCGCGTCGCCGTCCTCTACGTCTTCCTCATGCTCGCGCTCCGGGTGCTGGGGAAGCGGGAATTCAGCGAACTCACGCCCTTCGACCTGGTCACGCTGATCCTGATCCCCGACCTCGTCCAGCAGGCGCTGATCCGCGAGGACTACTCGATGACGAACGCGCTGATCGCGCTTTGCACGCTCTTCTCGCTGGTCTACGCGACATCGCTCGTGTCGCACCTGAGCCGAAGAATGGAGAACGTGCTCGGCGGCGAGCCGACCGTGCTGGTCCACCACGGGCGGTTCATCGAGGAGCACATGAACCAGCAGCGGATCACGCCGGCCGAGATCTACTCCGAGCTGCGCAGGGTCGGGCTCGAGCGGATCGAGCAGGTCAAGTGGGTGATCCTCGAGCCGGACGGCCGGATCAGCGTCATCCCGGTCCGCCAGGAGGAGTTGGGGCAGTCGAGTGAACGCCATCGATCCACCACGTGAACGTGCGCCGCGCACGGATGCTGCACGGGAGTATTGCTCCGGCATCCACCCGCGGTGAGGGAGCGGATCATGAAGGAAGGCAGAAGCGACCCGGCGCCGCTCGCGGCCTCGCGGCTGTACCGGCCATGCCTCCCGGAGAACCTGGGCTTCGACACCACGGATGAGCTGGAGCCGCTCTCCGGCGAGTTCGGCCAGCCCGACGCGATGGCCGCGCTCACGTTCGGCCTCGCCATGACGGAGCCGGGCTACAACATCTTCGTCCTCGGCGAGCCGGGGACCGGGCGCACGACGCTGGTCCGCCGTGCCGTGCGCGCGCATGCGACGTCGCGGCCCACGCCGCCCGACCGCTGCTTCGTCTCCGACTTCCACGACCCGCGCCGCGCCCTCGCGCTCGAGCTGGAGACCGGCCGCGCGCCGGCGTTCGCCCGGGACGTGGAGCAACTGATCGCGGAGCTGCGCGAAACGATCCCGGACGCGCTCGCCTCGGACGCCGTCTCCAAGCGGCGCACCGCGCTCCTCGAGGAGCCGCAGGAGCGGGCGAACGCGGAGCTGGACGGGCTGCGCCGGGAGTTCGAGCACAACCCGAACGTCGCGCTGGTGGGCAGCCCGAACGCGATCATGGTCGTCCCCGCGCATGCCGGCCAGCCGCTCGACCGCGAGGCGTACCTGAAGTTGCCGGAATCCGAGCGCGAAGAGATCGACCGGCACGTGCGCGAGGCGACCGACCGCGTCGCCACGGTGCAGCGGCACATCCAGGAGCTGACGCGCGAAGCGCGGGAGCGGATCGAGGAGCTGAACCGCGACGTCGCGCGGAGCATGGTCGCGTTCCGGATCGCGGCGCTGAAGGAGCGTTACAAGGACTCGCCCGGCGTCGCCACGTACCTGGACGCGGTCTGCGAGGACGTGGTCGAGAACGCCGAGCGATTCTCGACGCGCCCCGAGGACGTGCAGGAGGGCGCGCTCGCCGCCGCGGCGCTGCTCGGCGCATCGGGCGAGGACTTCTTCCGCCGCTACGCGGTCAACGTCCTGGTCACGCACGAGCCGGGGAGTGGCGCGCCCGTGGTCGAAGAGTCCGACCCGCACCTGCGCAACCTGCTCGGCAGCATGGGCGTGCGCGTGCAGTTCGGGACCATGGTCGCCGACATTGGTCGCATCGCGCCCGGCGCGCTGCACCGTGCGAACGGCGGCTACCTGATCCTCCAGGCCGCGGAGGTGCTGACTCGGCCGCTCGCCTGGGCCGCGCTGAAGCGCGCACTGCGCTCGAAGGAGCTGCGCCCCGCAGAGTCGACCGCAGAACTCGCCCTCGCCATCGCGGACGCCATGGAGCCCGAGCCCGTGCCGGCCGACCTCAAGGTCATCCTGATCGGCGAGCCGGCGCTCTACTACCTGCTCCGATCGCTCGACACGGAGTTCGGCGAGCTGTTCAAGGTCAAGGTCGACTTCCGGCCGACGCTGGAGCGGACGGAGGAGGCGGAGCGCGCATACGCGCAGCTCGTGGCCGAGCACGTGCGCGAGGAGTCGCTGCCGTCGTTCGATGCGGCCGCCGTCGCCGCGGTGGTGGAGGAGGGCTCGCGCATCGCCGACGACCAGCGCAAGCTCTCCGCGCGCTTCGGCGAGGTCGTCGATCTGGTGCGCGAGTCGGCGCACTGGGCGCGCGAGGCGGGGCGCGACCGGGTGCGGGCCGAGGACGTCGCCCGCGCGATCGAGGAGCGGGACCGCCGCGACCGGCGCGTCCAGCGCGAATTGCTCGAGCTGATCGAGCGCGGTGTGCTCGCCTTCGAGCCCACGGGCGAACGGGTCGGCCAGCTCTACGGGATCGGGCTCCTCTCCGCAGCGGGCGCGCTCTTCGGCCGGCCGATCCGCGTCACGGCCAGCGCCTACATGGGCACGGGCGGCGTGATCAACATCGAGCGGGAGGCCAAGCTGAGCGGCCCGCTGCACAGCAAGGGCTTCCTCGTCCTCTCGGGGTACCTCGGGTGGATGTTCGCCCGTGCGGAGCCGCTGATCCTCTCGGCGAGCCTCTCCTTCGAGCAGATGTACGAGGAGGTCGAGGGCGACAGCGCGTCGGTCGCGGAGCTGTACGCGCTCATGTCCGCCATCGGCGAAGTGCCGCTGCGGCAAGGGATCGCGGTGACGGGCGCGGTGAGCGAGAAGGGGCAGGTCCTCCCCGTGGGCGGCGTGACGCAAAAGATCGAGGGCTTCTTTGCGGCGTGCGAGCGCGTGGGGCTCGACGGCCAGGGCGTGATCGTGCCGCGCCGCAACGTCGACAACCTCGTGCTGCGCCGCGACGTGCGCGACGCCGTCGAGGCCGGCCGCTTCCACGTCTGGGCAATCGACCGGATCGAGGAGGGCTGGCCGATCCTGACGGGCCTCGAGGCGGGAGAAGCAGCCGCGGACGGGACGTTCCCCGAGGGGAGCGTGCACCACGCGGTGAAGTCCCGCCTCTCGCACTGGGCGTCGGAGTGGAAGCGCTTCGCGCACCCCGAGGCGCGGTCGTGAACGACGTCGTCCTCCTGGCCGGCACGGCGAGCCGTGCCCTCGCCTGGCAGGTCGCCGCCGAGCTCGGCGTGCCGGTCGGCGCGGCCGCGGTCGAGCGCTTCCCGGACGGCGAGACCTCGGTCCTCCTCGAGGAGCCGGCCGAGGGCAAGACCGTTTTCGTCTTCCAGGCGACGTCGCCGCCGGTCAACGATCATCTCATCGAGCTCCTTGCCTTCGCCGACGCGTGCCGGCGCGGGGGCGCCCGCCGCATCGTCGCGGTCGTGCCGTACTTCGGCTACGCTCGCTCGGACCGTCGCAACGGAAAGACGCAGCCCGTCATGGCCGCGCTCGCCGCCGACCTACTCGAGGCTGTCGGGGTCGAGCGCGTCGTGGTCGTGGACGCGCACACGGCGCAGATCGAGGGCTTCTTCCACGCGCCCGTCGACGCGCTCACCGCGATTCCGACGCTCGCGGATACGCTCGCCGGCCGAGTCCCCGCGGGCGCCGTCGTCGTCGCACCGGACCTGGGCGCCGCCGAACGCGCAGCCGCTCTCTCCGAGCGCCTCGACCTCGACCTCGCCGTTCTCCAGAAGCACCGGCGCAGCGGCGCCAGCGTCGAGATCCTCCAGGTCTTCGGCGAGGTGCGGGGCCGGCCGTGCGTGATCGTCGACGACATGATCTCGACCGGCGGCACGATCGCCGAGGCGGTGCGCGCGCTGCGCGACGCCGGCGCGGACGGGGAGATGCTCGTCGCCGCGACGCACGGCGTGCTCACGGGCCCCGCGCGTACGCGCCTGGCCGAGCTCGGGCTGCGTGAGATCGTCCTGACGGACACGATCCCCATCGACGCCGAGGTGTGGCCGATGGTTCGCGTCGTCTCGGTCGCGCCGCTCCTGGCGGACGCGATAAGGCGCACCGTGGGGGCGGGGAGCTGAGCGCGGCGGACGCCGGCGGAAGCCCGGCGACCCCTGAACCCCATTCGAGGGCGGTCGCGACCGCCCTCCGGTGCGGGAGGATCATATGGAGCCGGATCGAATCTTCGAAGATCGCCAGGACGCGGGCCGCGCGCTCGCCGAGCGACTCTCGGACTACGCCGGGCGCCCGGACGTGATCGTGCTGGCGCTGCCGCGCGGCGGCGTGCCGGTCGGCGCGGAGGTGGCCCGCGCGCTCGGCGCGCCGCTCGACGTGCTGGTCGTGCGCAAGCTCGGGCTCCCCGGGCAGGAGGAGCTGGCGATGGGCGCGATTGCGTCCGGAGGCGTGCGGGTGCTGAACGAGGAGGTCGTCTCGCTGACCGGCGTGCCGCGGGAGGTCATCGACCGCGTCGCCGAGGAGGAGGGGCGCGAGCTGGAGCGCCGCGAGGCGGCGTACCGCGGCGACCGCCCGCCGCCCGACGTCGCCGGGCGGACGGTCATCCTGGTCGACGATGGAATCGCGACCGGCTCGACGCTCCGCGCGGCCGTCGAAGCGCTCCGAAAGCAAGGCCCGGCGCGTATCGTGGTCGCGGTGCCGACGGCGCCGAAAGCGGCGTGCGAGGCGCTCGGAGAGGTGGCCGACGAGGTCATATGCGTGACCACGCCGGAGCCGTTCTTCGCGATCAGCCTCTCGTACCGGAGCTTCCCCCAGATGAGCGACGAAGAGGTGCGGGAGATCCTCGCGCCGCGGGAGGCCGCATGAGCCGCGCCCCGATCCGCGTCGGCGTTGCCGGGTGGGACTACCGCGACTGGAAAGGCGTCGTCTACCCGGAGAAGAAGCCCAGGGGCTTCGACCCGGTCCGGTACCTGGCGCAGTTCCTCGATCTGATCGAGATCAACTCGACCTTCTACCGGCCGGTCCGCCCGGAGGTCGCGGAGCGTTGGGCCGAGCGCGTCGAGGACCTGGAAGGCTTCCGCTACTCTGCCAAACTCTGGCGCAGGTTCACGCACGAGCGGGACGAGGCGTGGACCACGGCGGACGTCCGTGCCGTGCGCGACGGGATGCGGCCGCTACACCGCGCGAAGAAGCTCGACGCGCTCCTGGTCCAGTTCCCGTGGTCGTTCAAGAACGAGGAGCCGAGCCGTGAGTGGCTCGCCGACCTGGTCCGCGCGTTCCGCGAGTTCCCCCTCGTGGTCGAGGTCCGCCACGAGAGCTGGAACGAGCCCGAGTTCTACGCGTGGCTGGGCGAGGAAGGCGTCGGCTTCGTGAACATCGACCAGCCGCTCTTCGCGAAGTCGATCCGGCCGAGCGCGAAGGGGACAGCCCGCGTCGGCTACGTCCGCGTGCACGGCCGCAACTACAAGGACTGGTGGCGCAAGGGCGCCGGCCCCGGCGCCCGCTACGACTACCTCTACGAGCCCGCGGAGCTGAGGCCCTGGGTCGCGCGCACCCGCGACATCGCCGACGATCGCAGGACCCGCGTCGTCGACGTCGTCTTCAACAACCACAGCAAGGGGAAGTCGGTGGTCAACGCGGTGCAGTTCCGCAAGATCCTGAGCGGCCGGAAGGCGCCCGCGCCCGCGGAGCTGATCGAGGCGTACCCCGATGCGCTCGAGAGATACGCGCGGCGGCTACCGGAGGAGGCGCCCGAGGAGGTGCGGCGCGCGGCCTGAGCGCGAGTCCCCGAACGAGCGTCACCTCCCGTCTTTCGCCCGCCGGCGCCCGACCTTGCCCCGCACCTCGTCCGGATCGATCCCCGGCACCGGCGGCTGGGTCGCGCCGGGCGTCTGGATCCCGGTGGACCGCCCGGCCGTGCCGGTCGTCCCGCCGACCGAGCCCGGCACCGTCCCGCTCTCCTCTCCCGCCTCCCCGGCGACGCCTTCTGCGCCGATCTCCGCGGCCTCGATGTCGGACAGATGGCGGTTCACGCGTTTGGCTTCTCGAGCCCGCCTGGCCTCATCGGAGTCATGCGTGTTGCGCTCGGGCGCGGCCTCGCGCTCTTCTTCCGTCCTCTCGCGTCGCTCGCTCACTCGGGCCTCCGGTCTCGACGTGACGTTCGCGGTGTCGAGGGGCGCAAGGCGTATGCCCCGTGGAGCGCCGGCGCCGGCGGCGGGCACGGACGCGAGAGCTCGTCGGCCGGTCAGGACGCGAGAGTGTTCGTCTGCCGGCCAGGACGTGAGTGGGCGACGGCCTTGGTCCGGGCACGTGGTTTGCCCGGCCACCCGGCCGGCCCTACCTTCTGTCGCGCTCTCCCCAGGGCCGCGATCCGCCAGGCGGCCGGGAGCCGCCCGGCCGTAGGATACTCCGGGACGAAAGGTGGCGAATGCCAATGGTCCGAATGCGCAGGCTGGTCCCTCTCCTCGGCGCTGCCGCCGGCGCGGCGATCGGAGTCCTGCTCCTCGGGCGTCGCTCCGGCGCCCGGCGCCCCAGGCATCCGGTGCTGGAGGGCGGGCCGCTCCTGATCGCGCATCGCGGCGGCGCCGGCCTCGCGCCGGAAAACACGCTCGAGGCGTTCCGCCAGGCGGTCGACGACTGGGCCGCCGACATGATCGAGCTGGACGTGCACGCCACGGCGGACGGGCACTGCGTCGTCATCCACGACCCGACGGTGGACCGCACGACGGACGGCACGGGCGCGGTGGCCGACATGACGCTCGATGAGCTCAGGCGCCTGGACGCCGGCTACCGGTTCACCCCCGACGGCGGCAAGACCTTTCCGTTCCGCGGCCGGGGCGTGCGCGTCCCGACGATCGAAGAGGTGCTGGAGGCGCTGCCGAACACGCGACTCACGGTCGAGGTCAAGACGGGCGCGGCGCAGTGGCCGCTCTTCGAGGCGATCCGCCGGGCCGGCGCCGAGGACCGCGTGATCGCGGCGGGCGAGGCGGATGCGTCGCGCACGGAGTTCGCGAGCTACGCCGGGCCGACGAGCGCATCGTCGAGCGACCTGAAGCGCCTCTACATCCTGCACCGGCTCGGCCTGGGCAGGCTCTGGAAGTCGGACGTGGTGGCCGCGCAGCTCCCGGAGCATTGGCAGGGGAGGCGGATCCTCACGCCCGCCCTCGTGCGCGAATTCCACCGACACGGCGTCGACGTCCACGTCTGGACCGTGAACGACCCCGACGACATGCAGCGCCTCCTCGACTGGGGCGTCGACGGTCTGGTCACGGACCGCCCCGACCTCCTCTCCGACATCCTGACGGCCCGCTACGGCCGGCCTCTCGCACCCGCACGGAACCGAGCCGCGCACGCCGGGATGGAATGAAGCTTGCCTCCCTCCCCGGCCCGCGCCTGCGCGTTTCCGCCAACATACGGGAGGGTCGACCATGCCAGAGGATCGCGAGTCGAGGTACGTGCGTCGCGGGGTGGACCCCGCGCGCATGGAGCAGATCGGCCGCGGCGAGTACGGCGCCGAATACGAGGCGCCCTACCGGGCCGGCTTCCACGGCTACGGGATGGGGTACCGCGGCGGCGCGCTCCGCAGCCGCGGCTCCTACCAGGCCGGCCAGCTCCGCTCCGGGTTGAACCCGGTCGACGAGTTCGAGTTCGAGTGGGGCGGCGGCTACGTCGGCGGCCGGGGGTACGGCGGCACCAACTACGACTACGAGCACGGCTACCAGACCGGCTCGCCCGGGCGCCACACGCCCGCGATGCGCGGCGTTCCGCCGCGCCCGCGCCGCCCGACCAGCCCCGCCACGCGCGGCGGCTACTCCTGGTCCGAGTACGAATACGGTGAGCCGCTCGGCCCCGCCCGGTACGGCTACGGTCCCTACCACCACCGCCTCCGCCGCCGGCGCCGCTCAGACGACCAGATCCGCGCAGACGTCGAAGAAACGCTCTTCTACGACACCTGGGTCGACGCCGACCGGATCCAGGTCGAGGTCGAGGACGGCGTCGTCACGCTGCGCGGCACGCTGGCCAGCTTCGACGAGATCCGTTACGCGACCGACGACGCCTGGGACGTCGACGGCGTGCGCGGCGTGAGGACCGAGCTGGAGGTCGAGTCGCCGGCGTGGGAAGGGACGGAGGGCGAGCCGGAAGAATCCCGGGGAATGCCGCCGGTCGAATCGGCCGGGGGCGCGGAAGGAGAGGGCAAGGGCGGGGAGGGCGGCCGTGACGCGGAAGGCGCCGAGGCGCGAGGCCGCACGACCCGCAGCCGGATGGCCGGGCGAACGACCACCCGCCGCACGACGTCGAGCCGGAGCGGCCGGAGGACCGGCAAACGAAAGGCGGCCGACGGCGGCACGGCACCCGCCGGGGCGGCCGACCCTCCGGCCGCCGCGGACGGCGAGCCCGCGACCGAGGCGTGAGCGAGGAGGAGCGCCATGGACGAGTATTCCCGGGAGTACCTGCGTCGCCGGCGGATGCGTGGGCGCGGCCGCAGGGGAATGGGTCGGTTCGAGGGGGAGCGGTACGGCCCTCGCGCCCGGCGCGGCGCCCCGGCCGAGCGCGCTGGGTACGGGTACGAGTTCGGGTACGGGTACGGGTACGGCGTCGAGGAGTTCGGCGCGGGGTCCGCCGCGCCGTACGGAGCCGAGTACGGATCCCCGTACCGGGCGGAGTATCGCGAGTTCGGCGGGCGCGCCCGGCTCCCCGGGAAGCCGGCGCGCGGCTTCCCGGTCCGCGGGATCCACACGTACGATCTCGATTACGGCGACCTTGCCGGCCCGACGACCGACTACAGCGGGCGCGTGGGGTACGCCGAGGAGGCGGGCTGGGAGCCGATCCCCCGCGGCACGTACACGCCGCGTCTGGCCGAGATCGGCCGGGAGGCCCGCATGCGACGTCGCCTTTACGGAGGCGAAGGGCCGACGTATTCTGGCCCCGGCCGGCGCGGGAGGGGTTGGCGGTAGACCACCGGCGGGGGCTGCGCCACGCACCAGGAGACGGCAAGCGATGCGGCGACGCGAGGGAGCCACGGACGCGACGGTTGAGGGCCGGCCTGATCACGGGCGGGCCCCGGCCGCGCCGGAACTCGCCCGCCGCTTCGAGGCCCACCTCCGGCGGAGCCGCCTGATCTCGCCCGGGCAGACCGTCGTCGTCGCGGTCTCTGGCGGCGTCGATTCCATCACGCTCCTGCACCTCCTCCGCTTCCTGGACCCCGCATGGCGCCTGCGGCTGGTCGTCGCGCACCTGGACCACGCGATGCGGCCGGGGAGCGCGGCGGACGCCGAATGGGTGGCCGGCGTGTGCCGGGCCTGGGGCGTCCAGTTCGAGGGGGCGCGGGCGGACCCGCCGCCGCGCGGCCAGGCCGGGGCCCGCGAGGCACGCTACGCGTTCCTGCGCGAGGTCCGCCGGCGCACGGGCGCGGACCGGATCGCAACTGCCCACCACGCCGACGATCAGGCGGAGACCGTGCTCTTTCGCATCGCCCGCGGCACCGGCCTCGAAGGGCTGCGCGGCATCCCGCCCCGGCGCGGCTCGCTGGTGCGGCCGCTCCTGCCGTTCCGCCGTGCCGAGATCGAGGCGTACGCCGCCGCCGTCGGGCTGCGGGCCCGCGAGGATCCCACGAACCTGGAGCTCGACTACGTCCGCAACCGGCTACGCCACGAGGTGCTCCCGCGCCTGGAGGCAATCGTGCCCGGAGCCAGTGCATCCCTCGCCCGGCTGGCGGACGAGGCCCGGGCCGCAGAGCGCGTCTGGAACGCCCTCCTCGAGCCGCTCGAAAACGCCGTGGTCCTGGCTCGTTCGGCGGACGAAATCGAGCTTGCCAGGCCTGTACTCCTGACGTATGATCCCCCGATTCGCGCCCGGGTCCTCCGGCGGCTGATCCGCGGGCTCGGCGTCGTGCCCGGAAGGGGGGGAACCAGGGCTGCGGTAGAGTTTACTAACTCGGGAGTCAGTGGCACTGGGATCCGGATCGCGGGTGGGGTCCGCATCGAGCGGGATTTCGATACCATCCGGATCCGCAGAGTGCCGCCGGAACGCTGCCGTGTGGACCACGATCGGCCTGCCGTCGTCGCCGCGCCGGTCCCGGGGAGGGCCGAGGCGGTCATCGGCGGCAGGCATTACAATGTCTGGTGGGACGTGGGGCCCGGCGCACCGCCGGACGGCGGCGCCGCGTTCGGCATCCGGGAACTGGACTTCCCGCTCGTGTTACGCGGTTGGCGGGACGGCGACCGGATCCGGATGGCGTACGGGACCAAGAAGCTGAAGAAGCTGTTCGGGGAGCGGCGATTGCGGCGAGAGGAACGGCACCGGGTGCCCGTGCTCGTCGACGCCGCGGGGAGGGTCCTCTGGGTCCCGGGAATCGCCCGGGCGGCCGTCGCGCCGCCCGACCCGGAGCAGCCGAACATTCTGTTGGCGGTGACGAATGCCGAACACGTCTGACGCGGAGGCCAGGACCGGCGGGCGTAAGATCGAGCGGATCGTCTATTCGGAAGAAGAGATCGCGCGGCGCGTCGAGGCGATGGGCCGCGAAATCACCGAGGCGTACCCCACCGACGAGCCGCTCCTGGTTCTCGGGTTGCTGAAGGGGTCCTTCATCTTCCTTGCGGACCTGGTCCGGCAGATCGCGCGCCCGCTCCATGTGGATTTCCTCGTGGCCAGCAGTTACGGCTCGGGGACGGTCAGCAGCGGCGAGGTCCGGCTGCTCTACGACCCCGAGGCGTCCCTCGAGGGGAAGCACGTACTCCTGGTCGAGGACATCATCGACAGCGGGACGACGCTGAACCGACTGTTTCCGCTGCTCGAGGGCCGCGGGCCGCGCAGCCTCGAGCTGTGCACCCTGCTGCACAAGCGGATCGCACGAAACCTGGTCCGGGAGCCGCGTTGGGTCGGCTTCGATGCGCCCGGTGAGTTCCTCATCGGGTACGGCCTGGATTTCAGCGAGGATTACCGAAACCTGCCCTTCATCGCGAGTCTGTGACGGCGCGTGAAGGACGCGGGAGGATCGTAGATATCGAGAATGCCTGATCGCGAAGGCAACAGGAATCGCGGGGGGAGCCGCTGGAACCGGCTCTCGAAGACGCTCGCCTTCTGGATCCTCGTCTTCCTGATCCCCGTCATGGCGATCCGCCTCATGGCGCCGCAGGATCAGGGGCGGGCGGAGTTCTCCTACAGCGAGCTGACCCGGCACGTCGCGAACGACAACGTTGCATCGGTCACGTTCGTCGACGGCCGCCAGGTCGAGGGTGAGCTGCGCTCGCCGATCACGGTGGAGAATCGTACGATCGAGCGTTTCCGCACCCAGCTCGTGGAGGGCGTCAACGAGAAGCTGGTCACCGAGCTCGAGGCGCGCGGCGTGGAGATCCGCGTGGCCGAGCCGCGGCAGAACTGGTGGGGGCTGGTCATCAGCATCTTCCCCTGGCTGCTGATCATCGGCTTCTGGCTCTTCCTGATCCGCCAGATGCAGGCGGGCGGGAACAAGGCGTTCCAGTTCGGCAAGTCGAAGGCGCGGCTGCTGACGGCGGACACGCCCAAGGTCACCTTCGCCGACGTGGCCGGCGCGGACGAGGCGAAGGAGGAGCTCCAGGAGATCATCGAGTTCCTCAAGGATCCGCAGAAGTTCAGCCGGCTGGGCGGCCGGCTGCCGAAGGGCGCGCTCCTGGTCGGCCCGCCGGGCACGGGGAAGACGCTCCTGGCGAAGGCGGTCGCGGGCGAGGCCGGTCGGCCGTTCTTCTCGATGTCCGGCTCCGATTTCGTCGAGATGTTCGTCGGTGTCGGCGCCTCGCGCGTGCGCGAC
>CAYPGK010000040.1:0-6882 GCA_964410055.1 uncultured Gemmatimonadaceae bacterium
CCGATCTCGAAGCTGGCCAACATCGGGCTCTACTACATCCGTGACTGGCAGCTCCTCTTCGAGGGGATCCGTCACACGATGGGCGGCCCGAAGGCGCCGGGCGAGGAGTACTACCTGACCGACGCGTTCCAGTACATGATCGACCACGGCGCGCGGCTGCGCACGGTCGAGGTCGAGGGCTGGTACGACTGCGGCAAGCCGGAGACGCTGATCTCGACGAACCTCCACCTCCTCGAGACCGGTCGCGCCCGCAAGCCCGACGGCGGCGACGACACGAAGGTCGAGGGACCGGTCCGCGTTGCCGAGGGCGTCGAATTGGATGACGTCGTGCTCGGCCCGAACGTCACAATCGGCACCGGCTGCAAGCTGCGCGGCGTGCGGATCCGCGACTCGATCGTCGGGAGCAACACGACGATCGAGGACTCGGAGATCCACGACTCGCTGATCGGGGACCGGGTCCGTATCCGGGGCGTGAAGGGGACGCTCAACGTTGCCGACGACTCGGAGGTGCTCGGGTCCTGAGCGGTCGGGCCGGTCACGTCGCGACGCCGGCCGCGGCGAGGAGTGTGAGGAGGGCGCGGTCGAGACCTTCCGGTCCGCCCTCGTTCTCGTACCATTCGTCGGGCGTGTGCACGCCGGCCGACCGGCCGCCGGCGCCCATGGCGATGGCCGGGATCCCGAGCGAGATCGGGATGTTCGCGTCCGTCGACGAGGCGACGAGCTCCGGCTCGCGGCCGATGAGGCGCGTGGCCGCGCACGCCGCCGCGACCAGCGGCGAGCCGGCCGGCGTCTCACCCGACGGCCGGTCGCCGATCCGCTCGAGCGTGAGGGAGAGCGCGGAGCCGTTGCGGCGGCTCCAGCGCTCCGTCGCCGCGACGGCGCGCTCGACCTCGCGCAGCGCTCTCGCCTCGACCGCCTCGAGCACGCCCGCGCCCTCGCTGCGGATGTCGAGCTCCAGCCAAGCCTCCGTCGGGATCGCATTCACGGCGGTCCCGCCTTCGATGCGCCCCACGTTCAGCGTCGTGCGCGGGCGCCTGGGCAGATCCAGCGCGGCGAGCGCCGCGACGGCGCGGCCCAGAGCGTGAATCGGATTCGACCGCCCCCAGTCCGCCCACGAGTGCCCGCCGCTCCCCTCGATCGTAACCCGGTAGCGCCGTGAGCCGAGCGCGCGGTTCACGATGCGACGGGTCCCGGTGCCGTCCAGCGCGATGAACGCCGCCGCGCGCCTCCACGGCGAGCCTTCCCGGAAGAGGTGTTTGACGCCCCGCAGGTCGCCGACGCCCTCCTCTCCCACCGTCGCCGCGAAGACGACGGGGCGGATGAGCGGCGGCCCCGCGCCGACCAGGGCCCCGGCCAGCGCGATCAGCGCCGCGAGGCCGCGGGCGTTGTCCGCGATCCCGGGGCCGGCCAGGCGCCCGCCCTCGCGACGCACCGTCACGTCCGTCCCGGCGGGGAAGACGGTGTCCAGATGCGCGCAGAGCAGGACGGGCCCGTGTAAGGCCGGGACTTCGCGGTCCCCGGCCGCGGCGGGGTACGCCGCCAGCACGTTGCCCGCCTCGTCGACGGCGACATTGCGGAGGCCGAGCTCGCTGAACCAGCGGCGCACCCGGTCGGCGCGCTCCGCCTCGCCGAACGGCGGCGCCGGGATTTGCGCGAGCTCGACCATCGCGTCGAGCGTGTCGGCATCCCGCTCGCGCAGGATCGCACGGGCACGGCCAACGGCCGGATGTCGGCTCAAAGTGGCGAGGTCCATCGCCGGGTTCGGCTCCTTTCTTGCATGCCCCGGCCCGGACGGAGCGACGGGCCGGTCTCGGTTGACAATGTGAGCGACCGGGGTCCATCTTGCCAGCGACACACCCTTCCCATTCCCTCCAAACCCGATCGACATGAACGAGCAGGACCTGATCTTCGACTGGAACGTCGCTGCGATGGAACCCGACCTGCCCGTTCTGCGGCCGGTCGAACTCGACGACGAAACGCTTCGCGATGGGCTGCAGTCGCCCTCCGTGCGGGACCCCGCGATCGAGGACAAGATCCGCCTCCTCCACCTCATGGCCGACCTCGGCATCCAGTCCGCGAACATCGGCCTGCCGGGTGCCGGCCCCCGTGCGGCCGCGGATGTGGAGGTGCTGGCGCGCGAGATCCGCGATGCCGGGCTGCCGATCTTCCCCAACTGCGCGGCTCGCACGGTCCGGGCCGACGTCGAGCCGATCGTCCGCATCGCGCAGAAGACCGGGCTCGCGATCGAGGCCGCGACCTTCCTCGGCTCGTCGCCGGTCCGGCAGTACGCCGAGGACTGGACGCTCGACCGGATGCTCCAGGTCACCGAGGACGCGGTCGGCTTCGCCGTCTCCGAGGGGCTGCCGGTCATGTACGTGACCGAGGACACCACGCGGGCGCGGCCGGAGACGCTGAAGAAGCTCTACACCACGGCGATCGAATGCGGCGCGCGGCGGATCTGCCTGGCCGACACGGTCGGGCACGCCACACCGCACGGCGTACGGCGCCTGGTCCGCTTCATCCGCGAGGAGGTCGTCCGGCCGACCGGCGAGGACGTCAAGATCGACTGGCACGGCCACCGCGACCGCGGGCTCGGGCTCGCCAACGCGTTCGCCGCGATCGAGGCGGGCGTCGATCGCGTCCACGGCTCCGCCCTCGGGATCGGCGAGCGGGTCGGCAACGTCGAGATGGACCTGCTCCTGGTCAACCTCAAGCTGCTCGGGCTGCACGACGGCGACCTCTCGCGCCTGGCCGAGTACTGCGAGCTGGTCGCCGAGGCGACCGGCGCGCCGCTCCCCTGCAACTATTCCGTCTTCGGCACCGATGCGTTCCGCACCGGGACCGGCGTGCACGCTGCGGCGATCATCAAGGCCAAGGCCAAGGGCGACGACTGGCTGGCCGACCTCGTCTACTCGGGCGTGCCCGCCGCGCTCTTCGGCCGGCGCCAGATCATCGAGATCAGCCACGTGAGCGGCATGTCGAACGTCAAGTTCTGGCTCACCGAGCACGGCTACGACGCTTCGGACGATGCACTGTGTCGCGCGGTCTTCGAACTCGCCAAACGAACCGACCGGGTGTTGACCGATGCAGAGATCCACGACTGTTGCCGAGCGCACGGACACACGCAACCCGCCTGATGCGGGGCTGACCGACCTGCTCGACGAATTCTTCGCCTTCTGGTGGGAAGCGAACCCGACACACGCGACAGTCGTCGGGATCCACACCCACGACGGCGAGCTCGAACGCTACGATGCCGCGTCTCTCGATGAGAGG
This sequence comes from uncultured Gemmatimonadaceae bacterium, assembly GCA_964410055.1. GTDB lineage: Bacteria > Gemmatimonadota > Gemmatimonadetes > Longimicrobiales > RSA9 > CALBZE01. The sequence continues at coordinate 3,274 of CAYPGK010000040.1, forward strand.
GCGCGGCATCTTCGTGGGTACCTGGACGCCTTCGAGCGTTGCACGCCGACCGGCCGCGGCGAGTGGATCGATCGGGAGCTGGTCCTCGACCGGATCCGCTGGGAGCTCTACGAGCTCGATCACGTCCGGCCCCACCGCCGCAACCCGCTCCTCTACCTGGAAAGCGCGTTCGGCACGCTCTACCTCATGGCCGTGCGCGACTACGCACCCGCCGCCGAGCGCGCGCTGCGTGCGGCGGAGCGGCTCCAGGCACTGAACGCATCGCTCGACCAGGCGCGTGAGAACCTGACCGATGCGGCGCCGGAGCACGTGCGCACGGCCGCGGCCGTAGCGCGAAGCGGCCTCGCGCTCGTCGACTCGCTCCTGCCGGTCCACCTCGGCGCCGCGCTCGAGGACGACGCCCGCCAGTTCTCGCGCTGGGAGAACGCGCGGCGCGGCGCGGCGGACGCGCTCCTCGACTTCGCCCGCTGGCTCGAGGAGGAGCTCGCACCCCGCGCCGACGGCACCTTCGCCTACGGCCGCGAGGCGTGGGAGACACGCGTCCGGTACGAGCACGGGCTGCATTACACCGCCGAAGAGATCCTCGCCTACGGCGAGATGCTCAAGCACCGCACGGAGGTAGCGCTCGAAGGCGTCGCCCGCGAGATCGGCGGCGGGGGCTGGCGTGAAATCGCCGAGTCGCTCAAGGAGGAACACCCTGCGGCCGACGAGCTGATCGACGCCTACGCCGGCGAGATGGACCGCGCGCGTGCGTTCGTCGAGGCGAACGAGCTCGTGACGATCCCGGGAGACGAGGCGCTCGTCGTGACGGCGACGCCCGAGTTCCTTCGGCCGCTCATCCCCTACGCCGCCTATCAGCCGCCGGCCGCGTACGAGACCGATCAGACGGGGCTCTTCTACGTGACGCCGCCGGATCCCGAGGATGCGGCGGAGCGGCTGCGCGACCACTCCCGCTACGGCATCCCGGTCACGGCGCTGCACGAGGCGTATCCGGGCCACCACCTCCAGTTCCTGCGCGCGAACGCGGCCGACTCGGCGCCGCGGCGCGTCTTCTTCACCTCCGTCTTTGCCGAGGGGTGGGCGCTCTACTGCGAGGAGATGATGTGGGAGCGGGGCTTCTACTCGGATCTCCGCGTGCGGCTGCTACAGCTCAAGGACCTGCTCTGGCGCGCCTGCCGCGTCATCGTCGATGTCGGGCTCCACGTCCACGGCTGGACGCCCGCGCAGGCGGTCGACTACATGGTCGCCGAGGCCGGGCTCGAGCGCGCGAACGCCGAGATCGAGGTCCGGCGCTACTGTGCCTCGCCGACGCAGCCGATGAGCTACGCAGTGGGCAAGCACGAGATCCTGCGCCTGCGCGACCGCTACTGCGCCCGGGCCGGGAACGGTTTCCAGCTCCGCGACTTCCACGACCAGCTCCTCTCCTGGGGCACGATCCCGCCGCCCCTCATCGCGCACGGGCTGGGACTCGCGTAGGCGAAGGGTCACGGGCGGCCTAATGGTGGCTGCGGCGCGGTGCAGGACCACACGGACGAAGCGAAAAGGCGCGCCCGGAATGCCCGGGCGCGCCTTTCCAGTTAGGTCGGTCAGAGCCGCGCGTCAGTGTGCTGCGACGGCCTCTTCCTGGCGGGCGTCCGCCCCGACTCCGGCCGCGGCGCCTTCCTTCCGACGCCGGATCACGCCGTCCAGGCTGAAGTCGCCGCCGCCGTTCGCCGCGATGAAGAGGTAGTTGAACGCGAACAGCACGGCGAGCTCGCCGTGGTTGAGGATCGGGAAGAATCCCTGTGGCAGGTGGGCCTGGAAGTACGCCCAGATCATCTCACCCGCGAGGATCAGTGCGACGGGCCTGGTGAAGAGGCCGAGCACGATGAGCGCGCCGCCGTAGAACTCCAGGATCCCCGCCAGCCCGAACTGCGACAACACGCTTTCGACCTGGTTCCCGCCCAGCGCGCCGAAGAGCTTCTGCGCGCCGTGCTGCATGAACATGAGGCCGGTCACGATGCGAAGCGCGTTCAGCGACAGCGTCTGCCAACGGTTCATTTCGATCCTCCCCTGGAATGGGTGAAAAGGACTCACTCGTACCGCAGCGAGACGATCGGATCCAGCCGGGCGGCCCGACGCGCGGGCCAGAGGCCGAAGAAGATTCCCACGAAGGCGGCAAATCCGAGAGCGAGCAGTGCGGCCTGCGAGGAGACGGCGGTGTTCCACTGCGCCACACGCTGGAGCACGAATGCGCCCCCCACGCCGCAGGCAATGCCGAGGATCCCGCCGGCCAGGCAGAGCACGAGCGCTTCGATCAGGAACTGGAGCAGGATGTCGCGACGCCGTGCGCCCAGCGCTTTGCGGATCCCGATCTCGCGCGTCCGCTCCGTGACCGAGACGAGCATGATGTTCATGATCCCGATCCCGCCCACGACCAGGGAGACGAGCGCGATCCCGGCCAGGAGGAATGTAAACGTCTGCGTCGTCTCCTGAAAGGTTGATAGCAGGCTCGCCTGGTTGCGGACGGTGAAGTCGCTCGGCTCGCCCGGGCGGATGCGGTGTTCGCGCCGGAGCACCCGGTCGATCTCCGTGATGGCGGCGTCCATGTGGTCACCGCTCACCGCCTGCACGGAGATCGAGCGCACCCACTGCGTCCCGAAGACCCGGAACTGCGCCGTCGCGAGGGGGATGTAGACCGTCTGGTCGGGGTTCTGCCAGCCCGCATCGCCCTTGGGCTGGAGCACGCCGATGACCTCGAACGGAATGCCGCGGATGCGGATGGTCTGGCCGATCAGCAGCTCGGTGTTGGAGACGCCGAGCCGCTCGCCCACGTCGGCGCCCAGCACCGCGAGGCGGCGTCGGCCGCGCTCCTCGCCCTCGGTGAAGATCCGGCCCGCGGCGATCTTGTGGTTCTGCATCGCGAAATAGCTTGGCCAGGACGCGAGGATCGAGAGGTTCGCGTTGCCGTTGCCGTACGAGACCTGGTGGCGGCGCTCCATCTCGGGAGCGACGGCCAGGATCGCGCGCGGCTCGACGAGGAGCGCTTCGGCGTCGTCGACGGTCAGGCGAGCGTCGCCGCGGTCGATGCCGCCGAAGAAGTTCTGACCCGGGCGCACGGTCAGCACGTTGGTGCCGAGCGCCTCGAGCTGGGCCTGGACCTGCCGCTGCGCGCCTTCGCCCAGCGCGACCATGGTGATCACCGCCGCGATCCCGATGATGATGCCGAGCATCGTCAGGAACGCGCGCAGCTTGTTCGACAGGATCGCGCTGAACGCGACGCGCAGGACTTCGCCGATGAGCATGTCGCCCTCCTCAGCGGCGTCCGCCTGCGCCCGGGATCGGACCGCTGTTGCGCTGGCGGAAGCGGTCGAGCATCTGCTGCTGCTGCTGCTGGAGCCGGGCGACGGACATGAGGATCACCGGCTCGCCGGCCTCGAGACCCCGAATCACTTCCGTGTAGTCCCAGTCGTGCAGGCCGAGGAGCACCATGCGCGGCTCCGGACCGTTGGGGCCCTGGACGAAGACGAGCCCGGGTCGGACGTCGTTCGAGCCGCCGCCGGCAGCGCCTGGGAAGCCGCGCGCCCCGGGGCCGCCCGCGGGGCGCTGCCCGCCCGGCCCGCCGCCCGG
>CAYPGK010000040.1:6982-29700 GCA_964410055.1 uncultured Gemmatimonadaceae bacterium
CCGCCCGGGCGCTGGACCCGCGCCACCTGCTGCGCACCGCCCTCGGCCGGAGCATCGCCCTCGCCGCGTGCGGCCGGTCCATCTTCCGTTCCGCCGGGGCCACCGCCGGGGCCGCCGCCGCGCGCACTGCGCATCGCCGCGCGCATCTTCTCTTCGTCCAGTCCGAGCACCGCGCCGGCCGCCATCGCATCGCGCATGGCGACGATCGCCGCGTTCGGCACGGCGACCACGTCGTCACGTCGCGCGATCAGGACCTGGACCTCGGCGTTCATCCCGGGCTTGAGCAGGCCATCGGGGTTGTCGAGCCGGACCAGTACCGGGAACATCGTCACGTTCTGTTCGACGACGGCCTGCGGCTCGATCTTGAGGACCGTGCCGGCGAAGGTCCGGTTGGGGTACGCCTCGACCGTGACCTGGGCCGGCAGCCCAGCCTTGATCTGGCCGATGTCCGTCTCGTCGACCAGCGTGCGGACCTGCATCTCCGTGAGGTCCGCCATCTGGAAGAGGGTGGTCCCGCCCGAGATGTTCTGGCTCGCCGACTGGATGATCTGGCCGACCTCGACGCTCTTCTGGATGATCGTGCCGTCGAGCGGCGCGCGGATCGTCACGTCGCTCATCCGCTCGCGCGCCAGCTCCAGGTTCGTCTGCGCCTTGACGAACTGCGAGCGGGCGTTCGCCACCTCGAACTCGGTGTTCTCGAACTCCTGCTCGGTGATCACGTTGGCCGCGCGCAGCTCCTCCGAGCGACGGCGCTGGGCCTCGGCGGTCGCGAGCCGGGCACGGGCGACCTCGAGGTCGGCCTCGGCCTGTGCGAGCGCGTTCCGCACGTCGCGCGGATCGACCTCGGCCAGGAGCGCGCCGCGCTCGACGAAGTCGCCCGTCTCGACGTGGATCTGCAGGATCTCGCCGCTCGCCTTGGACTTGACCTCGACGATCCGGATCGGCTCGATCTGACCGGCCGCCTCCGCCCGGATGTCGAGCGTGCGCAGCTCGGCAAGGGCGACATCAGAGCCGCTATCGGCCTCGACGGCCGCAGACTCGCGGCAGCCGGTGAACGGTGCCACGGCCAGGAACACTGCGCCCGCCGCCAGGATGCTACGGATCCGATTCATTACTTCGAACCTCCCGGGGCCGCGGCCCCGCTTCGTATGTTCGAGCTCACAAACTCCTGCCGACCAGCGCCTCGAGCTCCGCTCGGGCGACCTGATAGTCGTAACGTGCTGCGATGAGATCGATCTCCGCCTGGACCAGGTTGAGCTGCGACGTGACCTGGTCGAGGATCGTCGAGACGCCCAGCCGATAGCGCTCCTGCTGGACACGGAAGTCCTCTTCGGCGGCGAGCACGGCCTCCCGCGCGAGGATGACCTGCTGCTCCGCGAGCTCAAGCGAGCCCAGGATGCGCTCCAGATCGGTGAGCGCCTGGCGCCGCGCATCGGCCGCCACGGTCCGGGCGATGTCCCGCTGGACCGAGGCGCGGGAGACCGACTCCTCGCGCTGGAACCGGTTGAAGACCGGGAAATTGACGCTGAGGCGCAGGTTCCAGCTCGTGCGCCCGCCGGTCAGCGTCGGGTCGTTGTTGAACCAGTCGTATCCGCTCGAGGCCGTGATCGATGGGAAATACTGACCCCGCGCGGCGCGCAGCGACGCGTCCGCGGCCGCCACGTTCGCCTCGGCCGACTGCACCGCCGGCGACTGCCGGAGCACCAGCTCGCGGAGCTCCTCACGGCCGAGCGCGAGCGGCTTCGGCTCGAGCGGCTCATCCTGACGAGCTCTCACGGCGCCCTCGACACCGACCAGGCGGCCGAGGGCGAAGGCCGCCGTGTTCCGCTGGTTCTGCGCCTGGAGGAGCTGCTGCCGTGCGTTCGTCACCTCCAGGTTCGCCCGCAGCACATCGGAGCGCGTGGCCGACCCGACGGCCGCACGGCGACGCGCCGCGTCCAGACTCTCCTCCGCACGCTGCACCCGCGCCTCGGCGACCCGCAGCAGGTCGTCCGCCTTGAGCACGTCGAAGAACGAGCGCTGAACGGCCAGGATCACGGCAAAGCGCTGCGAGATCAGCCCCGCGTCGGCGGCGGCGAGCTGCGCCCTCGCATTCGCCAGCCCGGCGCTCCGCTGGCCGCCGTTGAACAGCGTGAGCTGCGTGGTCAGCCCGGCGCTGTAGCTGTCGCTCGAGCCGGTCACGGTGGTGTTCGTCTGCGGGTTGAACCGCTCCGTGCTCGACCGCGAGGCGCCCGAGCTGACCGACAGGCTCGGCAGGTACTGGCCCCATGCGGTCCGCTCCGCGGACTCGGCGTTGCGGACCGCGCCCACGGCCTGCGCGATCTGCGGGCTGTGCCGCAGCGCCGCCTCGATCGCCTCGTCGAGGGTCATTGCCGGCTCGCTCTCCGCCGCGGCCGACGACTGCTGCGCCCATGAAGTATCCGTATTGAGAAGCACGGCCGCCGCGATTGCCAGAATGGCGGCGGCACGACGACGCTCGATCACGAATCCCTGCCTTTCGCGCCTGTGTCTACCGGTTCGCCCGGTCCCGGTCCTGCCTGTCCTGCTGCTCCTTTTCCTTCTCCCGCGCGTTGCGCTCGGCGCGGAGCCGATCGTACTCGGCACGCTGCTCCGGCGTCATGATCGCCCGGATCTCGTCGCGAGTCCCGTCGACGATGGCGCGGAGCTGCGGCCGCGCTTCGACCCAGAAGGAGTCGAGCTGCACACGGCGCCGCTCGAGGACCTGGTCGACGCGCTCACGCTGCTCGGGCGTCAGGTCGATCTGGTCGATCAGCGAGCCCCGGTGGCCGTCCCGGTCGCCGTTGCAGTCTCTTTCGGCGCGGGCCGACTTCTCCGGCGAACCGCTCACGACCATCCGGTCGATCGCGGCGCCGCCGAATGCGCCGCCCACGAAGACCACGGCGAGGAGCAGGGCGCCGAGCAAGCGCGCGCGACGCGCGCCATTCGGTGTCGCGTTCATCGGTGATCTACCTCCAGTGCCGTGACCAGATCGGACACCGTCGGTGCCCGGTCTTCGGCCAGCCAATCAGCGGCCGGCCTGGGCATTTCGAGCGCCTCAAGGATGCTCCGGCTCGCCGTCGCGCCGAGCTCCACCGGGCCGCTCTGACGCTGGAGCAACGCCACCGACACCACGGCGATCGTGGCTGCGGCGGCGATCATGGGCCGGGCCCAGCTCCCGAGGAGCGCGAACGGGTCACTCCTCGTCGCGCGCAGCGTGAGTTCCGGCGCCGCCTCATCCATGATGCGGCGCACCAGGCGCTCCCAGCGCTCCTCATCCGCTGCCGGATCGAGGGCCGACAGATCGATGCGTTCGATCTCCATCAGCTCTCCTCGTTGCGATGGTGGACAAGGTGTTCGCGCATGGCTCGACGCGCGTAGGACAGGTGCGCCCGGACCGTGCCCTCGGGCAGGCCGAGCAGTTCGGCGATCTCGCGATGCCGCCAACCCTCCAGATCATGGAGGAGCAGCACCTCTCTCTGTACCTCGGGCAGCATCATCAAACTCACCTGCAAATCGTCTCGCAGTTCGGCCCGCTCCGCAGCCCGCGACGGGCTCGAGCCCGCGCCCGGCGCCTGGAGCTCTTCTTTGAGCGGAGCCGCCCGCCGCACGTCCAGGTACCGTCTGTGGCTGTGTGCCCGGTTCTTCACAATCCGCAGGAGCCACGCGGCGAACCGACCCGGGTTGCGACACTCGTCCAGCCGTTCCAGCGCGGTGATGAACGCGTCCTGGCACACGTCCTCCGCGTCGGCCCGCTCCCCCACGACCGCGAACGCGGCCAGGTACGCCGCGCGTAGGTGTCGGCGGACGAGCTGCTCGAAGGCGTCTTGGTCCCCCTCTCGGGCGCGTTCGACCAGTCGTGCATCGGGTTCTGCCATAGACCTCTGTCCATTAAGACGCGCGACGGGCGGAAAACGTTAGGAACCCGGGCGATTGCAACCAGATCGTGCGGACGGCGACGTCGGCGTGCTTCGCTCTGTACTCCGGGGCGCGTCGTGGGGATCCCGCGCGGCGCGCTCCGCGCATCCGGGTCCCGGATAAGTATACGCCCTCCGCGCCTGCACCGCCCTCCTCTCGCCGCGAGTCCCGTCGCCGGCCACCAACCCGTTTCCGACTCGTGACCGACTCGAGACGCGAGGAAACCGCAGGCGTGACACAGCGCCCCTAGCGTTCGGATCGACGTCCGGGCGCGCTCGCCCGGCTGAGGCACCGAACCAGGGGAGAGGATCATGGGAGCGTACCCTTGCACGGTCAGACGCGTCGGCGAGCCCCGCGTCGGCCCGGGGAAGCGGCGGGTTCGCGGCGAACTCGGCGCCTGGCTCCGCCGCGCATGTCGCGGCGCCGTCGCGGGCATCATCGCCCTCGTCATCGCCGGTCCGGCAATGGCTCAGGGGTCCGGCGACCGGATCTCCGGGCGCGTCACCGGCGAGGACGCACGGCCGCTCGTCGGTGCACGGGTATCCATCCCCTCGCTGGACCTCGGCGCGCTCACCGATGCAGACGGCCGGTTCGTGCTGGCGGGCGTGCCGGCCGGTGTGCACACGGTCGTGATCGAGTACCTCGGGTACGAGACGAAAACGGTCGCCGGCGTCGCGGTGGAGGGCGAGCTCGTCTCGCTGCACGTCATGCTCGAGCCCCGGGCGATCACGGTCGAGGGGATCACCGTCACCGCGGCGCGCGAGGCGGGTAGCGACGTCGCGCTCCTGACCGACCGCATGCAGGCGGCGGCCGTCGTCGATGCGATCGGGGCGGCGCAGATTGCCCGATCGCCCGACGGCAACGCGGCGGCCGCGTTGAAGCGCCTGCCCGGCGTTTCCGTCGTGGACGGGAAGTACGTGTACGTGCGCGGGCTCGGCGACCGCTACGGCGCGACAACGCTGAACGGCGCCCCGCTCCCCTCGCCCGAGCCGGACCGGAAGGTGGTTCCGCTCGACCTGGTGCCGTCGAGCCTGCTGGAGAGCGTGGTCTCGGCCAAGACGTACTCGCCCGATCAGCCCGGCGACCACGCGGGCGGGCTCGTCCAGATCCGCACCAAGGACTTCGCAGGGTCGCGTACCTTCGGGGTGAGCGCTTCGCTGGGCTTCGACACCGAGGCGACGTTCGCCGACGGGCTGGGGTACGCCGGCGGCGGGCTCGACTATTTCGGGATCGAGGATGGGACGCGCGCGCTCCCCGCGGCGCTGCCCCGGGATGTGCCGCTCCAGAACCTGTCCCGGGCCGAGCTCGAGCGGATCGGCGAGGCGTTCGCAGGGACGTGGGGCCCCCGGCCGCGCAGGCTGCCACTCAACCATGGCTTCGGCCTGACCTACGGCGACGTCTTCGAGATCGGCGAGCGGCGGCTCGGCCTGATCGGCACGATCAGCCACTCGAACGCCTTCTCGAACCGGGACGGGCAGATCGAGCGGGCGCTCTCGGCCTCGGGCGGCGCCGAGCCCGTCATCGACTTCCTCGGCACCGCCTCGACCCACTCCGTCGCGCTCGGTGGGCTGCTCCACCTCGGCCTGGAGCTGGGTGAAGACGACCGCATCTCGCTCAACGCCGTGCTCAACCGGCTGACGGACGACGAGGCACGGACCTTCGAGGGACTCAATCTCGACTCGAACGCCAACCAGCGAAACCTGCGGATCCGCTACCTCTCGCAGTCTCTCGCGAGCGCGCAGCTCTCGGGCGAGCACCGGGTCGGCCGGCTCGGCGGCGTCGGCCTCCGGTGGCGCGCAGCGTACTCGCTCGCGGAGCGCTACGAGCCGAACACGCGCGAGATGCTCTACCGAGAGGTCGCCGACGGGCGGTTCCTCTGGGAGAACTTCATCCAGAGCGCGAGCGTCTTCCATCAGGACATGGACGAGGCCGCCGCGGCGGGTGGATTGGACGTGGAATTCCCGCTGCGGGGAGGCGCCCGGCGGGTCGCGCTCTCCGTCGGCGCGAGCGCCGACTTGCGGGACCGCACGGCGTACACCCGGCGACTCCGCTTCGTCCCGGTCGGGAGCGTCGCGGAATCGGTGCGCGAACTCCCGCCCGATCGGATGCTCACGCCCGAGACGATCGGCCCCAATGGCTTCGAGATCCGCGACGCCACCTTCCGCACGGACAACTACGACGCCGTTCACCGCGTCCTGGCGGGCTACGCCATGGTGGACGCCGAAGTCCTGCCGGGGCTTCACGTCCGGGCTGGGGCAAGAGTCGAGAAGGCCGAGCAGAGCGTCTCGCCGAGGGACCTCTTCGATCACGGGCTCGATCCGCTCGACGGCGCCCGGCTGATCACGACGGACCTGCTCCCCGCGCTCAACGTGCGGCTCGCCCTCTCGGAGCACATGAATCTGCGCGCAGGCGCGTCGCGGACGCTCGCCCGCCCGCAGCTGCGCGAGCTGGCGCCGTTCTCGTACGCCGACTACGCCGGCGGCTTCCTGGTCCTCGGCAACACGCAGCTCGAGCGCTCGCGCATCACGAACCTCGACCTGCGCTGGGAGTGGACCCCGCGCGCCGATGCCGTCGTTTCCGTGAGTACGTTCCGTAAGCACTTCACCGATCCGATCGAGGTGCTCGTCCTGCCCAGCACCGAGCTGAAGAAGACGTGGGTCAACGCCGGCGAGGCCACGAATCACGGGGTCGAGGTCGAACTGCGGGCCCCGATCGGATCGATCGGCGCGGGCGACCTGTCGTTCAATGCGAACCTCACGTGGGTCGAGTCGACCGTCCGGACCGGCGGGACGGTCCGCTATTACGACGCCGGCCAGGCCCAGACGACGACGCTGCCGCTCCGAGAGCGCGCCCTCCAGGGACAATCGCCGTACGTCCTCAACTTCGGCCTCTCGTACACCCGGCCGTCGACCGGCACGAGCGCGACCCTTCTCTACAACCGATTCGGCCGGCGCATCGACGCCGTCGGCAGCGCGCTGCTCCCCGACATCTACGAAGAAGCCCGCGACCAGCTCGATCTCGTGGCCAGTCATCCTCTCGGCCGCGGCCTGTCGCTCAAGCTGGCCGCTAGCCGCCTCCTGGGGACCGTGGTCCGGTTCACCCAGGACGGCGACCTGGTCCGCCGGTACGACGCCGGCCGCACCATCTCCCTCTCGGTTTCCTGGAGCCCGAGCGGGAACTGAACTCCAAACCCCAAGGAGAATCCGATGAGACTCAGCGAAAAATGGACGACGCTCGCCTTTTCCTGTGCCCTGGTCCTCGGCCTGGCCGCCTGTGAGGACGAAGCCACCGGCCCGGAGCCGGGATCGCAGCGTGCGCCCGCCGACCTCGTCGGCGCCATCACCTCCGATCGCACGCTTTCGGCCGATACGGTCTACACCATCAAAGGGATCGTCACCGTCGACTCGGCCGTCACGCTCACGATCGAGCCCGGCACGCTGATCCTCGGGAGCACCCAGGTCACACCATCCGCGCTCATCGTTCGCCGCGGCGGCAAGATCATCGCGGACGGCAGGCCCGACGCGCCGATCGTCTTCACCAGCGACAAGCCCGTCGGCCAGCGCGCCCGCGGCGACTGGGGCGGCATCGTCATCAACGGCCTCTCCACCTGCAATTTCCCGGCGGACCAGTGCGTCGGCGAGGGTGCCGCGGGGCCCTACGGCGGCAACGATCCGAACGACGACAGCGGCATCCTCCGCTACGTCCGCATCGAATTCGCCGGCTACGAGGTCAGCTTCGGCAATGAGCTCAACGCCCTCACGCTGAATGGCGTCGGGAGCGGAACCACGATCGAGTACGTCCAGGCCCACTACGGCTCCGATGACGGCATCGAGTTCTTCGGCGGGACCGTCAACGTCAAGTACGCGATCGTCACCGGCGCCTCCGACGACTCGTTCGACTACTCGACCGGCTGGTCCGGCAAGGGGCAGTTCTGGATCGTCCTCCAGGACCCCGACGACGCCGACACCGGCTTCGAGGTCGACAACAACGAGGAGGATTACAACGCCGAGCCGCTCACGAACCCGACGATCTACAACGTCACCGTCGTCGGCAAGGCACCCGGCACCGGCACCGCCGGGGAGAGTACCACGGGTCTGCTCCTGCGCCGCGGGACCGGCGGGAAGATCTACAACGCCATCGTCCTTGGCTTCGAGTCCGCGCTCGACATCGACAACGCCGAGACCTACGCCCGGTGCGCATCCGGCGAGCTGCTCGTCGCCAACTCGATCTTCCACGCGTACGGCAGCTTCCTCGACGGCGATGCCGACGACGAGACCGCCTGCACCGATCTCCCGACATGGTCGCTGCGCCAGGAGGACCCGGGGCTCCGCGATCCCTTCAATTGGGTCGCGCCCGACTTCCGGCCCGCTCCGGGGTCGGCCGCGCTGACCGGCTTCGCCGCCGTCCCGGCCAACGACGACTTCTTCGAGCCCGTCGACTACGTCGGCGCCGTCGCCCCGAACGGTACGCCCTGGTACCTGGGCTGGACCACCTTCGAGCGGAATTGACAGATCAAGGATCGTTGATGTATTGTCCCGCAATGGCGACGACAATGCAACGACGGGAAGCGACGATCGGGCTCGAGGCCGAGGAGGGGCTCGCTCAGGCGTTTCGGGCGCTGGCCGACCCCAAGCGGCTCCGCATCCTGCAGTTCCTGCGCGAGGGCGAGCGGTGCGTCTGCGAGCTCACGGACGCGCTCGAACTCGGGCAGTCCCTCCTCTCCTTCCACCTGCGCACGCTCAAGGATGCGGGGCTGGTCCGCGATCGGCGGGAGGGGCGGTGGGTCTACTACTCCCTGGTGCCGGAGGGGATCTCGGCGCTGCGCGACGAGCTCGACGCACTGGAGGAGGCCGCCGACGCACTGGCTCGGTCCGCCGGGTGCTGCCCGTAAGGGGTGGCAATTGGCCTGGCGCGTGGTCGGTCGCTCGGCCGGCCGCATGCCAGGCCGGTCCGCCGGCCGTGGGCCGAGCACGGGGTCGGCCGGCGGGCTGTGTTGCGGCGGCTCTTTTTTGACCCCAATACATCAATCGAACTTGATATGGAGGCGATCATGGAGGGGCAGGAGATCAAGTCGGTGGTACGGGAAAGGTACGGACAGGCGGCGCTCCGGGTGGTGGCGGGCGAAGCGAACGGCTGCTGCGGCGGTTCGACGTCGAGCGGAGGGTGCGATCCGATCACGTCGAACCTGTACGATGCCGAGCAGACGGCGGTGCTCCCTGAGCGGGCGGTGCTGGCGTCGCTCGGGTGCGGCAATCCGACGGCGCTCGCGGAGCTGAATCCCGGCGAGGTGGTGCTGGATCTGGGCTCGGGCGGCGGGATCGACGTGCTCCTTTCGGCGCGGCGGGTGGGGCCGATGGGGAAGGTGTACGGCCTGGACATGACGGACGAGATGCTGGAGCTGGCGCGTAAGAACCAGCGGGAGGCCGGGGTCGAGAACGTCGAGTTCCTGAAGGGGGACATCGAGGCGATCCCGCTGCCGGATGCGTCGGTGGACGTGATCATCTCGAACTGCGTGATCAACCTGGCGGCGGACAAGCGTCGTGTACTGTCGGAGGCATTCCGGGTGCTGAAACCGGGCGGTCGATTCGCCGTGTCGGATGTCGTGGTGCGAGGGGACGTACCTGCGGACCTGCGCCGCAGCATGGAGTTGTGGGTGGGGTGCGTCGCGGGCGCCCTCGAGGAGAGGGAGTTCCGGGACATCCTCGAGGCGTTGGGTTTCGAGGATGTGTCGATCGAGCCGACGCGGATCTACCGTGCCGAGGACGCCCGGGCGTTCCTCGAGAATGCGGGGTTGGACGTGGACGAGGTGTCGGCGGCGGTGGACGGCCGGATCATGGCCGCTTCCGTGCGCGCGCGTAAGCCAATGTCCTGAGGCGGGTGCCGTCCGAAAGCAGCGGCGATTCGCTGTGCCCGGCCGCATCGCGTGCTACGTGATCGAACCGTTACCTTCGGGTTACGCGGTCTTGATCATCGGTTCCTATTCCTGGCAAGCGGAGCAATCGGCCGTCGGAAAGGGTAGGAGGCACGCATGAGTGCAACAGCGACGAAGACGGTGCCGGCCCGGGTCCTGGTCGTCGAGGACGAGCGGGACATTGCCGCGCTGGTCGCGTACCACCTCACGAAGGAAGGGTACCAGGTCCGGACCGCGGCAGGCGGTTCGGAGGCGCTCGAAGCCGTGTCGGAGGAGCGTCCTGACCTGGTGATCCTGGACGTCATGCTCCCGGGCTTCTCGGGCCTCGAGGTGCTGCAGGAGATCCGGCGCCGGCCGGAGCTCGAGGACCTGCCGGTCGTCATGCTCACGGCGCGCCGCGAGGAGATCGATCGGATCACGGGGTTCGAGCTCGGCGCGGACGACTACGTCACCAAGCCGTTCAGCCCGCAGGAGCTGGTGCTCCGGGTCGGCGCGGTGCTGCGGCGCGCGCAGGCGCCGCCGGTGGCCGGCGCGAGCCGGACGCTGCGCGCGGGGCCGATCGCCGTGGATCTGAATGCGATGCGCGTGGAGGTCGACGGCGCGGAGGTGCGGCTCACGCCCACGGAGTATCGCCTCCTGGTCTCGCTCATGGAGCGACGGGGCCGGGTCCAGAGCCGCGATCAGCTCCTGCGCGCGGCCTGGGACATCCACGTCCGGATCGAAACGCGCACCGTGGACATGCACGTGCAGCGGCTGCGTAGCAAATTGGGTCCGGCAGGCCACCTCATCGAAACGGTTCGCGGCTTCGGCTACCGGTTCCGGGATCGCGACGAAGGAGCTTGATGCAGAAGTCGCTGCGGCTTCGCACGCTCTTCCTTCTATGCGGGTTGGCGGCCGCCGTCCTCGCGGCGGTCATCGTCTACGGCGTGGGCCGGGTCGCGGTCGAAGACGCCCTGGGCGACGCCGCCGGGCCCGACCCGGGCCGGATTGCTGTCGAAGCGCTGGGCGGCGCGTTCTTCGCCGGCCTCGTCGCCGTCCTCTTCCTCGTCATCCCGATCAGTCTCTGGATCGGCGGAATCGCGCAGCGACCGCTGGCGGAGCTCCGCCGCGCGCTGGCCGCACGCGAGCCGCTCCCCTGGCCGGGCGGCCCGCTGGTCGAGGCGAACGCCCTCGCCGCTCTCCTCGCCCGGCTCCGCGAAGATCACGACCGCACGACCGGCCCGCTCCTCCGAGAACGCGAAGAGCTCGCCTACCTGGTCGACAGTGTGGGGGAGGGGATCCTCCAGGTCGGTCCGGACGGGCGGATCGTGCGGGTGAACCGGACCGCCCGCGAGATGCTCGCGCTCCCCGAGCGAATCGAGCAGCAGCCGCTCTCGACGCTGGTGCGCCACGGCGAGCTGCGCGCGCTGCTGGACGCTGCCCGGCGCGGCGTCGCCGTCGAGCCGACGGAGATTGCGCTCGACGACCGTCGCATCCTGGTAGCAGCCCACCAGCTCGGCGGGAGCGGGGTGCCCGGCGCCGTCGCCGTCCTCGTCGATCTGACCCAGCTCCGGCGCCTCGAGGCCGTCCGGCGGGATTTCGTCGCCAACGCGAGCCACGAGCTGAAGACGCCGCTCACCTCGATCCGCGGCTACGCCGAGACGCTCCTCACCGACGACGCGCTCCCGGACGAACTGCGCCTGGATTTCCTCCGGACGATCCACGAGAACGCCACCCGGCTCCAGCGCATAGTCGAGGATCTGCTGGACCTCTCGCGCCTCGAGTCGGGCGGCTGGCGGCCCGACCTGCAGCCGACCGACGTCGCCGGGATCGCCCGCGAAGTGTGCGACGGGTTCCGCGACGTGGCCGGCCGCAAGGGGATCGCCCTCGCGATCGAGGCCGACGGCGCATCCGCCGCGCTCGCCGACCCCGTCGCCGTGCGCCAGATCCTGGCGAACCTCCTCGACAACGCGATCCGTTGCACGCCCGAGGGCGGCCGTATCACGGTTCGTGTGGAGGAAGCCGCCGGCTCGGGCCAGGGAGCGACTGGCGCGCCGCGCGCGCCGCGCTTCCAGCACGGGGCCGGCCCCAGCCGACGCGACGATGAGCGCTGGATCGTTCTCGAGGTCGTCGACACCGGCATCGGTATCCCTCGCGACGCGCTGCGCCGCATCTTCGAGCGCTTCTACCGGGTCGACCCGGCCCGCTCCCGCGAAGCGGGCGGCACCGGCCTCGGCCTCGCCATTGTCAAGCACCTGGTCGGCAGCATGGGCGGCGACGTCGCCGCCGAGAGCGAGCTCGGCAAGGGAAGTACCTTCCGCGTCTCGCTCCCCGCCGCGACCGTGCCCACCTCCGAGGTGCACGCCTCCAACTGACGCTCCCCGCAGCGAGTTACAGATTCGTTACAACGCCGTGACCGGTCGACGGCCGGCGCGTTGCATCCATTAGGAAACGTTCTTGTGGTACTTATTGCCGGATCACGCGATGATGCGTAGATGGTTTGGCATTGCGGCGGCTCTTCTGATCATGGCCGCACTGCCGCGGGTGGCCTTTGCACAGAGGATCGAGGCGGGCGACCTCGTCCTCCGCTTCTCGGGGCGAGTCCAGACCCAGTTCAACACGACGTCCGTCGACGACGATGAGATCGGCAAACCGATCGCATGGTCCACCTTCGAGACTCGCCGCATTCGCTTCGGCGTCGACGTCGCCTACGGCGATTGGCTGACGGCCAGGATCGAGCCGGACTTCGCCCTCGGCGACCTCGACCTCAAGGACGCGTGGGTCAACTGGGCCTTCGACCCCGCCTTCCAGGTCCGCTTCGGCCAGTTCAAGAAGCCCTTCAGCCGGGTCGAGCTGATCAGCTCCTCGCAGATCATCCCGATCGAGCGCGGCGTGCGCATTCGGGGGCTCGACGATCTCGGTCGGTCCATCATCGCGCCAGACGGCACGCCGATCTACGCCGAGCTCGACGGCGACCCGGTCTTCGGCGACGAGTACACGCTCCTCGACGACCTCGGCTACCTCGGCCGCGACCTCGGCGCGGCCATCCACGGCGGATTCGGCGGGCGCCTCGGCTACACGATCGGCGTCTTCAACGGCGAGGGCTCGGATCGGCGCGACGTCGCCGGAGGCAAGTCTATCGCCGGTCGGCTGGTCTTCGAGCCCTTCGCTTCGGCGCCGCTCTCGATCGCTGCGGGCGTCAGTCACCGCGAGACCCGGATCGATTCCTACGGCGGTCTCGAGCGCGAAGTGGGCGGCACCGCGTACGAGATCGATGCCGAGTGGGGCGCGTTCCGCAGCCCCGGCCCGCACATCCTCCTCGAAGGAAGCGTCGGCGACAACTTCGTCATTCCGGAGATGTGGTTCGCCGCCGCACAGGCGTGGCTTTCGTACTTCCACCCAAGGGGAGCCGGGCGAGTCGAAGGCCTCGAACCCCTCGTCCGCCTGAGCTGGGCCGACCCGGACACCGGCCGCGACGGAGACCACGGCCTCCTGCTCACCCCCGGTTTCAACCTCTACTTCACCGGACGCAACCGAATCATGGTGAACTGGGACGTGTTCTTCTCCGGGCTGGGGGGAGTGGACACGGAGCACGCGTTCCGCGTGCAGGGGCAGGTCTACTTCTAGGCCGGCGGGGCCGTGTCCGGTCGTGGCGCGCCGGGACAGGGCCGCGCCGGGACGGTGCCGCACCGGGACGGTGCCGCACCGGGACGGTGCCGCGCCGCACGACGCCGGGTCTCGCCCGGCTGCTTCCGGGCCGGCGTGACCGGTTCGTTACGCTGCCGTGACGATGGGTTGAAGTTCGGGCGCCAGAATGGTGTCGTGGAAAATCCCGAGATGGAGATCACGATGCGTGGAATGATTTGGATTCGGCCGGTCCTGGCCGGTGCGCTGGTCGCGATCGTGGGCGCCGCATGCGGTGACCGCGGCCCGCGGGCCGATGGGGGGCTGTCCGGCTCGATCGAGGTCGACGGCTCGAGCACGGTCTATCCGATCACGGAGGCGGTGGCGGAGGAGTTCATGCTGGAGACCGGCCGTGCGGTGCAGGTCACGGTCGGCGTGTCGGGGACGGGCGGCGGCTTCAAGCGTTTCTGTGCGGGCGAGACGGCGATCAGCAACGCGTCGCGCCCGATCAAGTCGAGCGAGCGTGAGGCGTGCGAGCGAGCGGGCGTCGAGTACCTCGAGCTCCCCATTGCGTACGACGGGATCGCCGTCGTGGTGAACCCGACGAACACCTTCGCCCGGTGCCTCACGGTCGAGGAGCTCCGGCGGATCTGGCAGCCGGGGAGCACGGTGCGCCGCTGGTCGGACGTCCGCGCGGGGTGGCCGGCGCTGGAGATTCGGCTGTACGGGCCGGGCACGGATTCCGGCACGTTCGACTACTTCACCGCCGAGATCGTCGGTGAAGAAGGAGCGAGCCGGCCGGACTACACGGCGAGCGAGAACGACAACGTCCTGGTCCAGGGCGTGGCCGGCGACGAGGGTGCGCTGGGCTACTTCGGCTACGCGTACTACGAGGAGAGCGCGGATCAGCTCGGGCTCGTGGGGATCGACGACGGCAGCGGCTGCGTGCAGCCGACGGTCGAGGCGATCCGGGCCGGCCGCTACGCGCCGCTCTCGCGTCCCGTCTTCATCTACGTGAACACCGCGGCACTCTCGCGCCCCGAGGTCGACGCGTTCGTCCGGTTCTACCTGGAGACCGCCGGCGAGCTGGTCGAGGAGGTCGGCTACGTGGCGCTGGAGCCGGCGAGGTATCAGGAGGGGCTCGAGCGGGTGGCGCAGGCATCGTCATCCGCGGCGACGGCGACGAGTCGAGCCGGGGAGTCCGGGGCGCGATGATCGAAGTGGACCAGGATCGGGGCAGGGCCGAGGAGCGCCCCGGCGCCACGCCATCGCTGCGCGGAAGCGGGCGGAGTCGGTTCGCGGAGCGCACGGTCGTCGCCGCGCTCTTCCTGTGCACCGCGGTGTCGGTCCTGACCACCGTCGGGATCGTCGTCGTGCTGGTCGGCGAGGCGATCGGCTTTTTCGTGCAGGTCTCGCCGCTCGAGTTCTTCACGGGCACGCGCTGGACGCCCCTGTTCCGCCCGCAGAGCTTCGGCGTGTTGCCGCTCCTCGCGGGCTCCGTCCTGGTCGCAGTCGGCGCAGCTGTGATCGCGCTCCCGATCGGCCTCGCGAGCGCGGTCTGGCTGAGCGAGTACGCGCCCGGGCGTGTGCGGCGCATCGTCAAGCCGGCGCTCGAGATCCTGGCGGGAATCCCAACCGTCGTCTACGGCTACTTCGCGCTCACCTTCATCACGCCGCTGCTCCGGGACGTCTGGCCGCAGACGAACGTCTTCAACGCCGCGAGCGCGAGCATCGTCGTCGGGATCATGATCATCCCGATGGTCTCGTCGCTCTCCGAGGACGCGATGACCGCGGTGCCGCGCTCGCTGCGCGAGGGCGCCTACGCGCTCGGCGCGACGAAGTACGAGGTCGCGACGCGGACCGTGGTCCCGGCGGCACTCTCAGGCATCATCGCGTCCTTCCTGCTCGCGCTCTCGCGCGCGATCGGTGAGACGATGGCCGTCGCGATCGCCGCGGGCTCGACGCCGAACCTCACGCTGAATCCGCTCGAGAGCATCCAGACCATGACGGCGTACATCGTCCAGATCAGTCTGGGCGAGGCGCCGTTCGGCTCGGTCGAGTACAGGACCATCTTCGCCGTGGGGCTCACGCTCTTCCTCATCACGCTCCTCATGAACATCGTGAGCGCGGCGGTGCTGCGGCGCTTCCGGGAGGTGTACGAATGAGCCGCGATGCACGGGAGCGCGGGGCGGGGAGCAACGTGAAGGCCGCAGGGCCGGGCGACGCCGCGCTCGGAGGTTTCCGGCCCCGGCTGCGCTACCGGCGCGCCGCCGGGATCGTCTTCGCGGCGACGTGCCTGGCGGCCACGCTGGTCGGGCTGGTCGCGCTCGCGGTGCTGCTGTTCGACGTCTGGGGCGACGGCGCGGCCGCGCTGGGGTGGGACTTCATCACCTCCTACCCCTCGCGGCGTGCGTCGCGCGCCGGGATCCTGCCGGCGCTGGTCGGCTCGCTCTGGGTGCTCGTCCTGACCGCGGTCTTCTCCTTCCCGATCGGCGTCGGCACCGCGATCTGGCTCGAGGAGTACGCGCCGCGCAACCGGCTCACGCGGTTGATCCAGATCAACATCTCGAACCTGGCGGGGGTGCCGTCGATCGTTTACGGGATCCTCGGCCTCGCCGTCTTCGTGCGCGCCATGGCGCTGGGGCGGAGCGTGATCGCGGGCGCGCTCACGCTCACGCTCCTGATCCTGCCGGTCATCATCATCGCCGCGCAGGAGGCGATACGCGCGGTGCCGGGCTCGATCCGCATGGGCGCGCTCGCCCTCGGCGCGACGCGCTGGCAGACCGTGCGGCACCAGGTCCTGCCGATCGCGATGCCCGGGATCCTGACGGGGACGATCCTCGCGCTCTCTCGCGCCGTCGGCGAGGCCGCGCCGCTGCTGCTGATCGGCGCCGTCGCCTTCGTGCCGTTCCTCCCGTCGAGCCCGACCGATTCGTTCACGGTGCTGCCGATCCAGATCTACAACTGGATCTCCCGGCCGCAGAGCGAGTTCCACGCGCTCGCCGCCGCCGGTATCATCGTCATGCTCGTCGTCCTCGTGATCCTGAACGGCGCGGCAATCCTGCTGCGCAATCGATACAGCAAGAGGTTGCAGTGAATCCCAACGTGATCGACGGGCCGCCGGGCGCGGCGGTCCTGGAGGCCCGGGACCTGTGGGTCCACTACGGAGCCACGCCCGCGATCCGGAACGTCTCGATCCGGATCCCGGAGAACCGGGTCGTCGCCTTCATCGGCCCATCGGGGTGCGGGAAGAGCACGCTGCTGCGGTGCTTCAACCGCATGAACGACCTGGTCCCCGGCGCGCGGATCGACGGCGTGGTGAGCTACCGCGGCGCGGACCTCTACGCGCCCGGCGTCGACCCCGTCGAGGTCCGGCGGCGCATCGGGATGGTCTTCCAGAAGCCGAACCCGTTCCCGAAGTCGATCTACGAGAACGTCGCCTTCGGGCCTCGCATCAACGGCTTCCGCGGCGACATGGACGCGCTCGTCGAGCGCTCGCTCCGGCAGGCCGCACTCTGGGACGAGGTCAGCGACCGCCTCGACGAGAGCGCGCTCGCGCTGTCGGGCGGCCAGCAGCAGCGCCTCTGCATCGCGCGCGCGCTCGCCGTCGAGCCGGACGTCCTCCTCATGGACGAGCCCGCCTCCGCGCTCGACCCGATCGCGACGCAGAAGATCGAGGACCTGATCTACGAGCTGAAGCAGTCGTACACGGTCATCATCGTCACGCACAGCATGCAGCAGGCTGCGCGGGTTTCGGACTACACGGCGTTCCTCTACATGGGCGAGCTGATCGAGTACGGCCCGACCGAAATGATCTTCACGAACCCGCGCGAGGAACGCACCGAGGCGTACATCACGGGGAGGTTCGGATGAAGCCGCAGCGGCACTTCCAGGAAGAGCTCGATCGGCTCAAGTCGCTCCTCGTCCGGATGGCCGGGCTCGCCGAGGAGTCCGTGCGCCTCGCCGTCGAGGCGCTGCGCGAGCGGGACCGCGACAAGGCGCAGCGCGCCATCGAGCTGGACCGCGAGATCGACGCGATCGAGCTGGCCATCGACGACCACGCGATCCAGCTCCTCGCGCTCCAGCAGCCGCTCGCCAAGGACCTGCGCTTCATCACCATGGCGATGCAGATCGCGAACGACCTGGAGCGCGTCGGCGACCACGCGGTCAACATCGCCGAGGAGGTCGGCAACCTCATCTCCGCGCCGATCTTCCCGGCGCTCCCCGAGATCGACGAGATGGCCCGCCTGGCGAGCGAGATGCTCAAGGACGCGCTGGACTCGTTCGTCCGCTCCGACAACGAGCTGGCTCGCCAGGTCGTGCGTCGCGACGACCGTGTCGACGCGCTGCACGAGAACGTCTTCCGCATCCTCCTCACCTACATGATGGAGGACCCGCGCAAGATCGGTCCCGGGATGGACCTCATCCTGGTCTCACGCAACCTGGAGCGGATCGCGGACCTGGCGACGAACGTTGCCGAGGACGTCGTCTACGTGGTCGAAGGGCGCGTGATCAAGCACCACGCCGAGGCGCTCAGGGGTGAGGAACCGCCGGCCGAATGAAGTCCGCGCCGGGGCCGCGGCCGTCGCCGGAGCGGCCCGTCCCGTTGCTTGACAGTCGACCGCGCAGGTCGCATCCTCCCCGTTTGAGCGAAGAATGCATGCCGCCCAGTACGGAGGGGAGCGATGGCGCTTCCGGACGAGGCTCCGGTCAGGGCGCGTGGCCGTGAGGCGCCCGGCGCGCCCCTTGCGCCGGCCGCCACCCCTGAACGAGGGGTCGACGAGGCGCTCGAGCAGCTCCTCGTCGAAGTCGGTAAGGAAACCAAACCGCAACGGCAACGGGTCTACGGCGAGTTCCGCGGGCTCGTCGCCGTCGTGACCGGCGGGGCCACGGGGATCGGTCGCGCGATCGCGCTCGAGCTGGCCCAGCACGGCGTCCACATCGCCTTCAACTACTTCGACGACGGCGACGACCGCATCCGCGAGGAGGCGGAGCGCACCGAGCAGGAGCTCCGCCAGCTCGAGGTCAACGTCTTGCGGCGGGCATGTGACGTCCGCGACCCGCACGCCGTCGAATCATTCGTCGCCGAGACGACCGAGACACTCGGCGGCCTGCACATTCTCGTCAACAACGCGGGGATCGCGCGGGACCGTGCGCTCTGGCGCATGACCGACGAGGAGTGGCGCGACGTCCTCGACACGAATCTGACGGGCGCGTTCCACATGATCCGCGCCGTCGCTCCGATCCTGCGCGCCCAGCAGTACGGCAAGATCGTCAACGTCAGCTCGATCCACGGGCTCTGGAGCGAGTTCGGGCTGGCCAACTACGCCGCATCGAAGGCGGGCCTGATCGCGCTGACCCGCTCGGCCGCGGTCGAGCTCGGCCCGTCGAACATCAACGTGAACGCCGTGGCGCCCGGATACATCCGGACCACGCGCCTCACCGCGGGCGTGCCTGCCGAAGTGCTGGACCGCGCCCGTGAGCGCACGACCCTGGGCCGCCTCGGCGACCCGAAGGACGTGGCCCACGTGGTCGTCTTCCTCTGCTCCGAATACGCCCGCCACCTCACCGGGGTGGTGATCCCGGTCGACGGCGGGCACCTTCTCTAGGAGGTGCGCCGTGATCGTCGTGCTCCTCCTCGCGTCGATCGCCGTGTTCGCCGCGGCGTATCGACTTTACGGCGGTTGGCTCTCGGCCCGACTCGGCCTGGACGACCGCCGCGCCGTCCCCGCCGAAGCGATGCGGGACGGCGTCGACTTCGTGCCGACGCCGGCGCCGGTCGTGCTCGGGCACCATTTCTCCTCGATCGCCGGGGCCGGGCCGGTCGTGGGGCCGATCCTGGCCGGCCTCTTCTTCGGCTGGGTGCCGGCGGTGCTCTGGATCGTGCTCGGCTCGATCTTCGTCGGCGGCGTCCACGACATGGCGTCGCTGGTCGGCTCGATCCGGCACCGCGCGCGATCCGTGGCCGAGCTGGCAAGGGCGTACATGAGCCCGTTCGCCTTCAAGCTCTGCCTCGCGTTCATATGGCTCGCGCTCGTCTACGTCGTGGTCGTATTCGCGGACCTGACCGCGGCGACGTTCCAGGACGCGGAGTTCAACGGCGGAGGCGTGGCGATCTCGTCGGGGCTCTTCATCGTGCTGGCGCTGGTGTTCGGCATCGTGTCCGTCCGCTCGAAGCTGCCGATCGCGATCACGACGGCCGTGTTCCTGCCGCTCGTCGCGCTGGCGATCTGGGTGGGCGACGCCTCGGCGATCCCGGAGGGCGTGGTGCCTGCGCTCTTCGGCTCGGAGCGCAACACGTGGAACCTGGTGCTGCTCGGCTACGCGTTCCTGGCCAGCATTACACCGGTCTGGATCCTGCTCCAGCCGCGCGACTACCTGTCGAGCTTCCTGCTCTACTTCGCGGTGGTCGGCGGCGCGGCGGGGATCCTGATCGGGGGGCTTGCGGGCGGGTTCGAGACGGGCTGGCCCGCCTTCGTCACCCCCGCGATGGTGCGCGAGGTCGGCGCCACGCCGCTCGGGCCGCTCTTCCCGATCCTGTTCATCACGGTCGCGTGCGGGGCGTGCTCGGGGTTCCACAGCATCGTCGCCTCGGGGACGACGGCGAAGCAGCTCCGCTGCGAGAGCGACGCCCGCCGCGTCGGGTACGGCGCCATGTTGATCGAGGGGCTGGTCGCGGTCCTGGCGCTCGCGTGCGTGATGCGCCTGCCGTGGGGCGGCGAGGCGCTCGGGATGCAGCCGCTCCAGGTCTACGCCGCCGGGATGGGCGCGTTCCTGTCCCGGATCGGGGTGCCGGCGGAGATGGGCGCGCACTTCGGCCTGCTCGCGCTCTCGACGTTCCTGCTCACGACGCTGGACACGTGCACTCGCCTCGGCCGCTACGTGTTCCAGGAGTTCTTCGAGCTGGGCAACGGGGTGGGCGTGCGCGCGGCGGCGACGGTTGCCACGCTCGCGCTCCCGGCGCTCCTGCTTTCGATCACGCTGACGGATGCCGCCGGGAACCCGGTCCCCGCGTGGCGGGCGATCTGGCCCGTTTTCGGCGCGACCAATCAGCTCCTGGCCGGGCTCGCTCTGCTCACGGCGACGGTGTGGCTGAAACGGACCGGTCGGGCGTTCATCTTCGCCGCCGTGCCGATGACGTTCATGATCGCGACGACCATGACCGCGCTCTGGATGCTCGTCGGCGAGAACGGGTTCACGCTGGTCGGCAGCATCGCCGTGTTCCTGTTCCTGCTGGGATCCCTGCTCGTCGTCGAGGCCGTGCGCGCGCTGCGCGCCGGACGCGTCGAGCCGGAACCCGTCGTCTGGAGGTCCGCCGTGGTGGCGGAGTGATTCCCATAAAAAGGATGGTGGAATGACGTATCAGCATCTACGACTCGAAATCCAGCCCCCGGTCGCGACGATCTACTTCGATCGCGCGCCGGACAACCTGCTCTCCATCGACATGATGGAGGAGATCAACAACGCTCTCCTGACGATCCGCCGCCAGCCCTCGGTCGGTGTGCTGGTTCTGCGCGGCGCGAGCCGCGTCTTCTCGAAGGGAATCGATCTCTCGGAGCACACCCGCGACCGCATCCAGCGGCTGTTCCAGGTCTACGCCCGCATCTTCGAGACGATCCGGCTCATGGACGTGATCGCGGTCGCCGCGGTCGAGGGCGAGGCGCTGGGCGGCGGCTTCGAACTGTGCCTCGGGTGCAACCTCGTCGTCGCCTCGGAGGAGGCGACGTTCGCGCTCCCCAACATCGCGCACGGCGTCATCCCGCCAATCGCCTGCATCGTCCTGCCGCGCGTGGTGCCGCGGCGGCGCGCGATGGAGTGGATCCTGACGGGCAACCGCATCCCCGTCGAGCTGCTCCACAGCGATGGCCTGGTGAACCGGATCTTCCCCGCGAACGGCTTCGAGGACGGCCTTGCCGCGTTCCTGCGCGAATTGACGTCCAAGAGCGCGCCGGTGCTGCAGCTCGCCAAGCGCGCCCAGTCGGAGGCGTACTACTCGACGTACGAAGAGGCACTCTACAAGGTCCACAACCTCTATCTGCGGGACCTGGTCGAGCTGGAAGACGTCCAGGAAGGCGTGCGCGCGTACCTGGAGGGCAGGCCCGCGACATGGCAGCATCGCTGACGCGCTCGGCCAGAAGCATAGCCCTCGGGTCGCTCCTGATCCTCGGCGCCGCGTGCTCGGGCCGGCAGCCGCCGTCTGCGGACCGGCCCGCGCCGCCGGCGCCGAACCTGTCCGGACAATCCGTCATGCTCCTCCCGGTCCAGCCGGGGCGAGCCGGCGTGCCGGACGGGTTGGACGAGGAGCTCGCCTTCTGGCTCACCGACCAGGGGCCCGGCGTCCGCTGGATCCTGCCCGATGCGATCGATGCGGCGGTCGCCCGGGCGCCGTCGCTCGGGATCCGCCCTCGTGGCCTCGCCGTTTCCGTCTTCCATCACGCGGAGGTCCGCAACATCGGCGACCCGCTCTTCGGCGACCTCCGCCGCCTCGGCGCGCTCGTCGAGGCGCGCTACGCGATCCTTCCCGTCGCCGCGGGGTACGTCACGCGGGCCGAGGGCGCACGCGTCGAAGTCGCCGCCGCGATCATCGACACCCTGGGCGGACGAGTCCTCTGGTTCGGCGTCGTGGCCGGCGACGTGGGCGAGCAGGCCTCACCCGCACTCGTCGCCTCGGCGGCGCAGGCACTGGCCCGCACACTGTTCCCATAGAATCGGACGTGTATTCCGTGAACCGTACCGGATTCCTCAGGGCCGCCACCGTCGCGGCCCTCGCCGTGGGCACGCTCGCCGGCTGCGACCGGCTGCGACCGCCCGACCTGACGCTCCCGACCGACGCGGAGGCCGCCGCGTTCTACAGCAGCCACGGCAGCATCGAGCAGGTCGCCGTCAACGGCACCATCGTCGAGGTGCGCGTGCGCCAGCCCGAGTCACAGCTCCGGCGCGGCGGGACGCTCTGGGCGAAGGTCGGACCTTACGTCTACCTGTTCTCGCCGGACACCGAAGCGCTGTTCCAGAGCTACAACGGCGTGGCCGCGGTCCGGGTCACGACGTACACGGGCAAGGAAAAGGAAGTCGCCCGGGTCATGTTGCGCCGCGATGCGCTGAGCGACATCCTGTGGCGCCGTAGCCAGAACATCCTCGGCCACGCACTCCAGCGCGGGACCGACCAGCCGCGGCTGCTGGAGCAGCTCGTCGATTGGGGCGAGCGCTATGCGGAGTACGAATACAGCCCGGAATTCGTCTCGCGCTGAGGCCACGAACCCAAGACAACCGGCCCGTCACGACGGGCCTG
>CAYPGK010000041.1:0-29075 GCA_964410055.1 uncultured Gemmatimonadaceae bacterium
ACGACGAGCGGGAGCAGACGCTGAACCAGCTCCTGGTCGAGATGGACGGCTTCGAATCGAACGACGGCGTGATCCTGCTTGCCGCGACGAACCGCCCGGACGTTCTCGACCCGGCGCTTCTGCGTCCGGGCCGCTTCGACCGGCAGATCGTCGTCGATGCGCCGGACGTGAAGGGGCGCGAGGGGATCCTGAAGGTGCACCTGCGCAAGATCCCGCTCGCCGACGACGTGGACGTCGGGACGCTGGCCCGAGGCACGCCCGGGATGAGCGGCGCGGACCTGGCCAACCTGGTCAACGAGGCGGCGCTCCTCGCCGCGCGGCGCGGGCAGGACCGCGTCACGATGCAGGACCTGGAAGAGGCGAAGGACAAGGTCATGCTCGGCGCGGAGCGCAAGAGCATGGTCCTCTCGGAGGCGGAGCGGCGGCTCACCGCGTACCACGAGGCGGGGCACGCCGTCGTCGGGCTCAAGACGCCCGGACTCGACCCCGTGCACAAGGTCACGATCGTGCCGCGCGGCCGGGCGCTCGGCGTCACCGCATCGTTGCCGGAGGAGGACCGGCACTCGTACTCGCGCGACTACCTGCAGGCCCAGCTCGCCTACCTGTTCGGCGGCCGTGCGGCCGAGGAACTGATCTTCGGCCCGGACAAGATCACGACGGGCGCCGGGAACGACATCGAGCGCGCGACGTCGCTCGCGCGGCGGATGGTCACGAGCTTCGGGATGAGCGACGCCGTAGGGCCGATGGCCGTCGGCGACTCCGAGCAGGAGGTCTTCCTCGGACGAGAGATCGTGCAGCGGCGTGAGCTGTCCGAGAAGATGGCCGAGCTGGTCGACGGTGAGATCAAGCGGCTGCTGACCGAGGGCTACGACCGCGCCATGCAGACGCTCCAGGAGAACCGGGAGCTGCTCGAGGCGCTCGCGAACGCGCTCCTCGAGCGCGAGACGCTGGACCGCGAGGAGATCGAGCTGCTCGCCGCGGGCGAGCCGCTCCCGCCGCTGCCGCGCCCGGCCGGAGCGCCCGAGGGCGCGGCTGCGGACGGCTCGCAGGCGCTCGTCCCGGCGCTCGACGGCGCCGAGGCCGTGGCCGAGGCGGACTCCAACCGCTGATGTCCGGCGCGGGGATCGTTTCGGGCGGGGACTGGCGCACCACGCGTGGGCCGCTCTCCCTCGACCGACCCCGGATCCTCGGCATCCTCAACGTCACGCCGGACTCGTTCTGGGACGGCGGGGTCCACGCGGCGATCGACGCGGCCCTCAGGCGAGCCGAGCAGATCCTCGAAGAGGGCGGCGATGTGATCGATGTCGGCGGCGAGTCGACCCGGCCCGGCGCGGCCGAGGTGGGCGCCGCCGAGGAGCGGGCACGCGTCGTGCCCGTCATCCGCGAGGTCGTGCGGCGCTGGCCCGACGCGCTCGTCTCGATCGACACCGTGAAGGCCGAGATCGCCCGCGCGGCGATCGACGAGGGCGCGGCGATCGTCAACGACGTCTCCGCGCTGCGACTCGACCCCGCCATGGCCGCGACGGTCGCGGATTCCGGCGCCGGCGTCGTGCTCATGCATTCGCGAGGCGACGTCGGCACCATGGCCAGCTACGCGATGGCCGAATACGGCCCCGACCCGGTCGGCGACATGGTCGACGACCTGGCCGCCTCGTTCGGACGCGCACGCGAAGCCGGCATCGCCGACGAAGCGGTCGTCCTCGACCCCGGGCTCGGGTTCTCCAAGCGGACCGAGCACAGTGTGGCCGCGATCGCGCACCTGGACCGATTTCTCGCCCTCGGGCGGCCGGTCCTGGTCGGTCCGTCCCGCAAGCGCTTCATTGGCGAGCTCTCGGGCGGGCTCCCCCCCGAGGAGCGACTCGAAGGGACGCTCGCCGCCTGCGTCGCCGCACTGATCGGCGGCGCCCGCATCTTTCGTGTCCACGACGTGCGCGCGAGTCGGCGCGCACTCGACGTTGCCGAAGCCGTTCGCCGCGCGCCCTGACCGCCATGCTGGAGCGCTACACCTATCTGCTCCCGTCGCTCAAGGATCTGGTCCAGATCCTCCTCGTCGCGGCCGGGCTCTACTACGTGCTCCGGCTCCTGGCGCGCACGCGTGCGATCCAGATCCTCTTCGGTGTCCTCCTCATCGTCGGCTTCTACTTCCTCTCCCGCCTCCTCGACCTGGAGCTCGTCCGGCGCATCATGGAGATGGCGTTCGAGTACGGTGCGATCGCCGCGCTGATCGTCTTCCAGCCGGAGCTGAGGAACGCCCTCGCCCGCCTCGGACAGAGCCGGATGCTGCGGATCTTCCACGCCATGGAGCGCGGCGAGGTCGTCGAGGAGCTGGTCGAGGCCGTCGAGCGGCTCTCCCGCGCCAAGGTCGGCGCCATCATCGCCGTCGAGCGCGAAGTCGGTCTCGAGGAGTACATCGCCGAGCAGGGCACGCGCATCGAGGCGCGCGTCTCGGCCGAGCTCATCGTCAGCCTGTTTTCGCCCTACGGCCCGCTCCACGACGGCGCGGTCCTGATCTCCGGAGACTCGATCCTGGCCGCCGGCGTGATCCTGCCGCTCACGCAGTTCCCCGTCGCGGACCGGAGCCTGGGCACCCGTCACCGTGCTGCGCTCGGCCTTTCCGAGGAGACCGATGCGCTCGTCATCGTGGTCAGCGAGGAGACGTCGCAAATCTCGCTGGCGCACCGCGGACGGCTGGAACGCGACATCGACGCCGACCGCCTCCGCGAGGCGCTCGCCGGCGCCGCCGCCGCCCCGCCGGCAGTGACAGAAAGGCAGGCCGGGGTGACGCATTGACAGGCACGGCGCGACTTTCTACATTGTTTCTAATCTACAAATCCCACATCTCGGTCGAGGTGGACCGGTACCCCAATCCTCTGAGGAGCTGCTCTTGGACGGCACGACTTACAATCTGCTCCAGCTATTCGCAGACGGCGGGATCTGGATGTATCCGCTCGTCCTGTGCTCGCTGCTCGCGCTCGGGGTGATGATCGCGAAGGCGTACACGTTGTGGGCGGCGCATCGCAGCTCGCGCAAGATCCTCGAACAGGTCGCCGAGCTGGGACGGGAAGGCAGGTTCGACGAGGCCATGGCGCTGGCGGCCGAAACGCCCGGCCCCGTCGCTGCGATCCTGCTTGCCGGACTGCGCCGTGTCAACGACCAGCGCTCCGACAAGGACATCCACTACGCGATCAAGACGACGGGCACGATCGAGCTCGGCTTCCTCGAGCGCGGCCTCGTCGTCCTGGCGACGGTTTCGAACGTCGCGCCGCTGCTGGGCTTCCTTGGCACCGTCGCCGGGATGATCTCCGCGTTCGGCGCGATCGCCGATGCGGGCCAGGTCGAAGCGTCGCTCGTCGCGGGCGGGATCAAGATCGCCCTCATCACGACGGCCGCCGGCCTCATCATCGCGATCCCGGTCAACCTGGGCTACAACTTCTTCGTCACCCGCATCGACAAGCTGATCGAGGCGATGGAGGAGGGGACGGCCTCGGTGCTGGAAATGGTGTGGGACATGGAGAAGTCGGGCGCGCGGCGCCTGGCTGCCGCTGAGTAGGCGAGGAGGGAATCATGGCGATCATGAAGAAGAGGAACCGCCCGAGCGGAGCGATCCCGACCTCGTCGATGGCGGACATCGCGTTCCTGCTCCTGATCTTCTTCCTGGTCACGACGGTGTTCGATGAGGAGAAGGGGCTTCCGATCGTGCTCCCCGAGCAGTCGAACGAGGTCGAGGTCTCCCAGAGGAACATTCTGCACATCGTGATCCGGGATGACGGGATCGTGGAGCTGAAGCGAGGCGAGAGTCCGTCGGTCTCGACGGTCACGGCCAACATGATCGGTGACATCTGGCGGCAGGAGGTCGCGCAGAACCCGAACCTGATCGCGGCCGTCAAGACGTACCCCACGGCGCCCTACCGGTACATGATCGACGTGCTCGACCAGCTCCAGGGCGCGAAGGCGGAACGTATCTCACTCCAGATCTTCGAGGGGAACTGACCATGTCGGTGATGCAAGGTGGGTACAAGCGGAAGAGCAAGCCATCGTCCGACATCCCCGATTCGTCGCTGGCGGACATGGCGTTCCTCCTGCTGATCTTCTTCATGGTCAGCACGACGTTCCCGAAGGAGAAGCCGCGCAAGCTGGACTTTCCCGATGCGGAGGCGACGCAGAAGCTGGACGCGCCGCGCAAGGACATCATGCACATCTACCTGGAGCGGGACGGCACGGTCTACATCAACGACCAGCCGATCCCGATGGACCGGGTTTCGGACGTGGTGGCGCCACAGTACGTGGCGACTGACCACAAGCTGGTGGTGGTGCTCCGTGCGGACCGCGAGGTGACGTACAGCTACGTCGATGCGATCCAGAAGGAGCTCCAGCAGGCGGGGGCGGTGCGCATGACGTTCTACACCAACCTCGAGGAGCGCGTGCGGCGCGCAAGGAGGTAGCCTCATGACGACGACGACGGACGAGCTCCCTCGGGCCTCCCTGGTCGAGGAGACGGCGAACGACCGGTTCAAGCGGAGCTTCAGCAACTGGTTCTGGGGCTCGGTCATCGCGGCGACGGCGATCCATTTCGGGATCTTCGCATTCTTCCCGGAGCTGAAGGCGGAAGACATGTCGATCGTGGTCGTGGAGACCGAGGCGATCGACATTCCGCCGGAGATCGAGATTCCGCCGCCGCCGCAGCAGATCGCGCGTCCGGCCACGCCCGTGGTGAGCGCGGCTGCGATCGATGACGACATCACGATCGCGCCGACGACGTTCGAGGACAACCCGGTCGAGATGCTGCCGCCGCCGCCGACGCCGACGACGAACGACGACCTGGCGAGCTTCCGTGCGTTCACGCCGGACATGGTGCAGCCGGCGCTTCGGAACGGCAACGAGGTAGCGCAGGCGCTCAGGCGGTACTACCCGCCGCTCCTGCGGGACGCCGGGATCGGCGGCACGGTGATGGTCCTCTTCTGGATCGACGAGGAAGGTCGCGTCGTCCGGCACCAGATCGGGCGGTCGAGCGGCTATCC
This sequence comes from uncultured Gemmatimonadaceae bacterium, assembly GCA_964410055.1. GTDB lineage: Bacteria > Gemmatimonadota > Gemmatimonadetes > Longimicrobiales > RSA9 > CALBZE01. The sequence goes on from CAYPGK010000041.1 coordinate 5,019, forward strand.
GAACATGGACGAGGCCGCGACGCAGGTGGCGGACATCATGCGCTTCTCGCCCGCACTGAACCGCGACCGTCCGGTGCGCGTGGTGGTGCAGATCCCGATCACCTTCCGCGTCCAGCAGTAAGCCGGACTGCGCCGGGTCGCTCGACGCGACCGGGTGCTGGACGAGAGGGGGGCCGGCGAGCGCCGGCCCCCCTCTCGTCTTTGTCGCGGCGGGCGTTGCCCTTTGGTTGGGGGCTAGGTAAGATTCCGGGGCTATGGAACTGGAAACGTTGAGGGACAATCTGCTCCGGGTGCAGGAGCGGATCGAGGCGGCCCGGCAGCGTGCGGGCCGAACCGACGAGGTGGGGATCGTCGCGGTGACGAAGACGCACCCCGCGTCGGTGGTCGAGGCGGTGCTCTCGCTCGGGGTGCACCGGATCGGCGAGAATCGGGTGCAGGAGCTGGACGCGAAGGTGGAGGCGGTGGGCCGTGACCGCGCCGAATGGCACCTGATCGGCCACCTTCAGCGCAACAAGGTCCGGCGTGCGATCGCCCTCTTCGACCTGATCCACTCGATCGACTCGCTGCGACTGGCGCGAGAGCTGTCCAAGGAGGCGGAGCGGGCGGGGGTCGAGGTGAAGGGACTCGTCCAGGTGAACACATCGGGCGAGGAGAGCAAGTACGGCTTCTCCGCAGAGGAGGCGGTGGAGGCCGTCGGCGAGATCGTCGAGCTCCCGGGGCTGCGGATCCAGGGGCTCATGACGATGGCGCCGTTCACGGCCGAGGAGGCGACGCTGCGGAGCACGTTCGCGGCGGCGCGGAAGCTGTTCGAGCGCTGCGCCTCCGAGGTGGCCGGCTTCGAGCCGATCCATCTGTCGATGGGGATGTCGAACGATTTCGAGATCGCCATCGAGGAGGGCGGCACCCTGGTCCGGCTGGGGACGATCCTATTCGGGGAGCGGGAGAGATGATCGACCTGACGCCGATCGACATCAGGAAGAAGAAGGGCGATTTCTCGCGATCGCTCCGCGGCTATGACGTCGCGGACGTTGACATGTTCCTGGACCTGGTCGCGGACCGGTTGGAGGAGGTCGTCAACGAGTCGCTGCGGCTGGAGGAGCGGGTCTCACAACTCGAGGCGCAGATGCAGGAGTACCGTCAGCGGGAGACGGCGCTGACGGAGGCGGTCGTTACCGCGCAGGAGCTGCGCGAGGATGTGAAGCGCCAGGTCGCGAAGGAAGCCGAGCTGGCGCGGCGGGAGGCGGAGGTCGAGGCGGAGCGGATCCGGGCCGCTGCGCTGCAGGCTCGCGAGCACGAGGAAGAGCAGCTCAGGCGGCTGCGTGCGCGTCGCATACAACTTCTGCGGACGTTCCGGACGTTCCTGGAGCGGGAGCTGGCGGAGCTGGCCGTCATGGAGCAGGAGCTGGCGTCGGGCGACGTGGAGCCGGCGGAGGCCGGTCGATGACGGCGCCGAGTGCGGAGTCGCAGCGTGAGGCGCTGGGCGCGGCGCTCGCCGAGGTGCGGCGGCGCTCGTCGCTCGAGCCGGAGGTCGCCCTCGTCCTGGGGACGGGGCTGGGCGGCACGCTGGTCGACAGCCTCGAGATCGAGACGGCGATCCCGTACGAGGAGATCCCGCACTTTCCGGTCTGCACGGTCGACACGCACGCCGGGCGGCTCCTCCTGGGTCGGCTCGACGGCCGGCCGGTCGTGGCGATGCACGGCCGTTTCCACCTGTACGAAGGGTACACCGCGCAGCAGATCGCGCTGCCGATCCGCGTCATGGCGCAGCTCGGCGCGCGGACGCTGATCCTCTCCGGCGCGTGCGGCGGGATGCACCCGCTGTGGGACGCCGGCGACCTCGTCCTGCTCGACGACCACATCAATCTCCTGGGCGCCAACCCGCTGATCGGGCCGAATCTGGACGAGCTCGGCCCGCGCTTCCCCGACATGTCCGAGCCGTACGATCGGGAGCTCCAGGCGCTGGCCGAAGAGGTCGCGCTGGAGCTGCGCATCCCGCTCCGTCGCGGCGTGTACGTGGCCGTGCCCGGCCCGAACCTGGAGACGCGGGCCGAGTACCGCATGCTCCGCACGATGGGCGCCGACGTGGTCGGGATGAGCACCGTTCCGGAGGTGATCACCGCCCGGCACATGGGCATGCGGGTCATGGCGGTCTCCATCATCACGGACCGGTGCCTGCCGGACGCGCTCGCGCCGACGGGGATCGAGGAGATCGTCCGGGTCGCGGGGGAGGCGGAGCCGAAGGTCACCGAGCTGGTGCGCGGGGTGTTGGCGCGGTTGAGGTAGCTTCGTGGGGAAGGGTGCTTTCCTGACATGAGATATCCGGAGTATCCGGCGAGTCCGATCCGCCTCGAGGAGGAGATCCTCGGGCGGTGGCGGGAAGAAGACCTGTTTCGCCGCTCGCTCGAGGCGACGGCGGAGGGGGAGACGTTCGTCTTCTACGAGGGTCCGCCGACGGCGAACGGCCGGCCGGGGATCCACCACGTGATCAGCCGTACGATCAAGGACCTGGTCTGCCGCTACCAGACGATGCGGGGTCGCCACGTGACGCGCATCGCGGGGTGGGACACGCACGGGCTGCCGGTCGAGATCGAGGCGGAGAAGAAGCTCGGGATCAGCGGCAAGCGCCAGATCGAGGAAGTGGGCGTGGCTCGCTTCAACGAGGTCTGCCGCGAGAGCGTCTGGACCTACAAGGAGGACTGGGAGCGCTTCTCCGAGCGGATCGGCTACTGGCTCGATTACTCGCGGCCGTACATCACGTACTCGCCGGAGTACATCGAGAGCGTGTGGTGGCTGCTCGAGCAGATGAACGAGCGCGGGCTCCTCTACCGGGGCCACAAGAGCGTGCCCTACTGCCCGCGCTGCGGCACGGCGCTCAGTTCGCACGAGGTCGCCCAGGGCTACGAGGAGGTGCTCGACCCGTCGCTCTACTTCCTCTGCCCGCTGGCGGGCGCGGACGGCGGCGAGGACCCGGAGGGCAGAGCGTTCCTGGTCTGGACGACGACGCCGTGGACCGTGCCGTCGAACGTCGCGCTCGCGGTGAACCCGGACCTGGTGTACGCAGAGGTCGCGTGGCAGGGCCGTCGCGTGATCCTGGCGGAGGCGCGGGTCGAGGCGGTCTTCGGCGAGGGCGCGGAGATCCTGCGCCGGTACCGGGCCGAGGAGCTCATCGGCCAGCGGTACGTCCGGCCGATCGGGATCGTGCCGGAGGCGTCCGCGGTGGACGCGGACGGGCGGGGCGCGGAGCGGGTGGCGAACGCGTGGCGCGTCGTCTCGGAAGAGTTCGTGAGCGCCGAGGACGGGACCGGGATCGTGCACATGGCGCCGGCGTTCGGCGCGGACGACTACGCGGCGGGCCAGCGGCACGGCCTGCCGATGTACCGCCCGATCGACGACGCGGGGAAGTTTTTCGAAGACATCCCCCTGGTCGGCGGTCTGTTCGTGAAGGAAGCGGACCCGGTGCTGGTCGAGGACCTGGAGGCGCGGGGGCTGCTCTTCCGCCACACGATGGAGACCCACTCGTACCCGCACTGCTGGCGCTGCTCGAGCCCGCTCATCTACATGGCGCGCGAGTCGTGGTACATCCGCACCACGCAGATGAAGGATGAGATGCTCGCGAACAACCGGCAGGTGAAGTGGCACCCGTCGGAGGTGGGCGCGGGCCGTTTCGGCGAGTGGCTCGAGGGGAACGTCGACTGGGCGCTCTCGCGCGACCGCTACTGGGGCACGCCGCTCCCGGTCTGGATCTGCGATCGGGACGGGTCGCACACGGAGGTGATCGGCTCGTTCGCGGCGCTTGCCGAGCGGGTCGGCGGGCTGCCCGAGGGGTTCGATCCGCACAAGCCGGGGATCGACGAGTTCACGTGGACGTGCGCCGAGTGCGGCGGCACGATGCGGCGCACGCCCGAGGTGATCGACGTCTGGTTCGACTCGGGCGCGATGCCGTTCGCGCAGTGGCACTACCCGTTCGAGAACCAGGAAGAGTGGCGGCGCCACTTCCCGGCGGACTTCATCTGCGAGGGCGTGGACCAGACGCGGGGCTGGTTCTACTCGCTCATGGCGATCTCGAGCGTGCTCGGGTACGGTCCCGCGTACCGCAACGTGGTCGTCAATGACCTGATCCTGGATAAGGACGGGCAGAAGATGTCCAAGTCCCGCGGGAACGTGGTCGACCCGTGGGATGCGATCGCCGACTTCGGCGCGGATGCGATCCGCTGGTACCTGCTCACGGTCAGCCAGCCGTGGGTGCCGAAGCGCTTCGACCCGGAGGCGCTGGGCGAGGCGGCGCGCAGGACGTTCGACACGCTGGCGAACACCTACCGCTTCTTCGCGCTTTACGCGGGGCTGGAGGGGTGGGCGCCCGAGGAGGGTGGGGCGGCGCCGGACTCGCAGAACGTGCTGGACCGCTGGATCCTGTCGCGCCTCTACGGCCTCGTCGCATCCGTCGGCCGTGACCTGGACGCCTACGACCTGACGCGGGCCGCGCGTGCGATCGGCGACTTCGTCGTCGACGACCTCTCGAACTGGTACGTGCGGCGCAGCCGCGACCGGTTCTGGGGGAACACGGATCCGGAGGACGCGCGCTCCGCGTTCGCTACGCTGCACCACACGCTGCTTGTGGTCGCACGGCTCCTGGCGCCGATGACGCCTTTCGTGGCCGACTGGCTGCACCGCGCGCTCACGGGCGGCGATAGCGTGCACCTGGCTGCGTTCCCGGAGCCGATGCCTGTGCTGGTCGACGAGGGGCTGGAGTCGGAGATGGATGCGGCCCGGATGCTCGCTCGGCTCGGTCGCGCGGCACGCGAGCGGGTCAAGATCCGCGTGCGTCAGCCGCTCGGCTCGCTCTACGCCGTGGTGCCTCGCGCCGTGCCCGAGCCCGGCGATGCGGTGCTCGAGGTGGTGCGCGCCGAGCTGAACGTGAAGTCGGTCCGGTTCCTGGGCGCGGCCGAGGAGCTGGTCGACCTGAAGGCGAAGCCGAATTTCCGTGTGCTGGGTCCGCGCTTCGGCCCGCGCACGGCGCAGGCGGCCGAGGCGATCCGCGAGCTCCCTGCGGAACGGCTGCGTGCCTTCCAGCGCGGCGAGCCGCTCACGATCGTGGTGGACGGTGAGGGCTTCGAGCTGGGCGCAGAGGAGTTCGAGGTCGTGGAGGAGGCGCGAGGCGACCTCGTCGTCGAGGCGGACGAGGGGTACGTCGTCGCCCTCGACCCGACGATCGACGAGGCGTTGCGCCTCGAGGGGCTGGCACGCGAGCTGGTCAACCGGATCCAGCGGCTGCGCCGCGACGAGGATCTCGACGTGAGCGACCGGATCCGCCTCGGGATCGACGGCGGTGCGGCGGTCCTCGCGGCGGCCGGGGCGCACCGCGACTTCATCGCGCGCGAGACGCTGGCCACCGATCTACGGATCGGAAAGGAAATGGCGGGTGCGGTGTATACGGCAGAACGGGAGATCGAGCTGGACGGCCTCCCGGCGCGCATTGCACTTGCGGTAGAGTGAGCGCGGGGTCGTTCGGTATCCACGCATAGCGGGATCGTCGAATGGAGAGAGAGACGGGGATCGGGAGCACGGCGTCGCCGGCGGGTTCGCTTCAGGCGGTCAACACGAGCAAGATCGTGCTCTTCCTGACGATCATGACCACGATCGTCTTCGTGGACTACGTGACGAAGCGCCTGATCCAGGAGAACTTCCACCTGTACCAGCAGGTGGAGATCATCGGGGATTACCTGCGGCTGACGTTCATCTACAATCCGGGCGCGGCGTTCGGGATCCATCTGGGCGAGTATTCCCGGATGATCTTCCTCGTCCTGTCGGTGGTCGCGCTGGTCGCGCTCGGCGCGATGTACTGGACGACGCCGGCGCACGACCGGGTGCGGCTCACGGCGATCTCGCTGGTCTGCGCGGGCGCGGTGGGGAACCTGGTCGACCGCGTGCGGTCGCACCGGGGCGTGGTCGATTTCCTGGACATCGGGATCGGCGACCTGCGTTGGCCGGTCTTCAACGTGGCCGACATTGCGGTCACGACCGGGGCGGTTTTCCTGGCGCTTTCCCTGTGGCGGGAAGAGCGACAGGATGACGATGACGGGTGAGGCGGGCGGCGAGCGTCGGCGGCTGATCGTCGAGGCGTCCGGGCCGGCGGAGCGGCTGGACGCCTACATTGCAAGGCACCTGCCCGAGCTGTCGCGCTCGCGCGTGGCGCACCTTCTCGAAGCGGGCCGAATCCGCCTGAACGGGCGCGTGCCGCGCAAGAGCGAGCGGCCCGCGCCCGGAGACACGATCGAGATCGAGCTTCCGGCGCCGGAGCCGACGGGGATCGAGCCGGAAGCGATCCCCCTTTCCATCGTCTACGAGGACTCGGACCTCCTGATCATCGACAAGCCGGCGGGTCTGGTGGTGCACCCGGCGCCCGGGCATCGGACCGGGACGCTTGTCAACGCGCTCCTGCATCACGTGACCGATCTCTCCGGCGTGGGCGGCCGGCTGCGGCCGGGGATCGTGCACCGGCTCGACAAGGACACCTCGGGTCTGCTCCTCGTGGCGAAGAACGACGATGCGCACCGGGGTTTGTCGGCCGCGCTCAAGCGCCGGGAGATCTCGCGGGCGTACCTCGTGGCGGCGTGGGGGCATCTGGCCTCGGACGAGGAGACGGTGGATGCGCCGATCGGGCGGTCGTCTGCGGACCGCAAGAAGATGGCGGTGGTGGAGGGGGGGCGCCCGGCGCGGACGCACTTCACGCGGGTCGAGCGCTGGGTCGCGGCCGACCTGCTGCGCGCTGAGCTGGAGACCGGCCGCACGCACCAGATCCGGGTGCACCTGGCCTGGATCGGGCATCCGGTGGTGGGAGATCCGACGTACGGCGGTGGTGCGGAGCGCGGGATCAGCGGGCCCGGCCGTGCGTGGGCGCGCGAGTTCGCCGCACGCGTGCCGCGCCAGTTCCTGCACGCGGCCGAGCTGCGGCTGCGCCATCCGCGGACCGGGCGCGAACTGCATGTCACGAGCCCGCTCCCGCCGGAACTCGCCGCCGCGGCCGAGTGGGCGCGCGCCACGTCCGCGCCCGCGTTTCGTAATAGTTGACCGGCGCGCCCCGGGCGCGCTATTATGCCGGACCCCCCGGAGATTTCCGTACGGTCTTCCCGTTATTGGTATGGCGACGACCAGCGCCACCCACGTCCCATCGCCCCGCGCCACCGGCGCAGCGCAGCTTTGGGCGGTTTTCGACTGCGACGGGCGCACCTTCGGCTTCCCGTTGGAGCGAGTCCGCGAGATCGTGCTCCCCGGGCCGATCACGCGACTTCCGGGGTGCGGCCCCGAAGTCGCCGGGTTGATCGGGCTGCGGGGCCGGATCGTGACCGTCTTCGACGTGGGCGCGCGGCTCGGGCTTCGGCCTGCCGCGGCGCAGGGCGACCACAGGCTCCTGCTCCTCGAATGCGGGGAGCAGCTGGTGGCCGGCGCGGTCGAGCGCGTCGCGGCGATTCAGGAGGTCCCGGTGCGCCCGCTCGGGCGGCTCCGGGCGGTGCTCAAGGGGATCGACGTGGAGCGCGAGGCGGTGCTCGGCGTCGGCAAGGTGGACGGCGAGCCATTCGTCGCCCTCGACTCGGACCGGCTCCTGGGGAGCCTCCTTCTCTGACCAGCGTGAAGTTCCCGTTTGAAAGGGTGAATCCATGGGACGAACCGTGCTGATCTGTGATGATGCGATCTTCATGCGGAGCATGATCGCCGACATCCTCAAGCAGGCGGGCTTCGAGGTGGTCGGCGAGGCCGAGACCGGCGCGGAGGCCGTCGAGCGGTACCGGGAACTGAAGCCGGACCTCGTGACGATGGACATCGTCATGCCGGACATGGGCGGGATCGACGCGGTGCGGCAGATCGTGGCCGAGGACCCGGACGCGAAGGTCCTCATGTGCAGCGCGATGGGCCAGCAGGCGCTGGTGATCGAGGCGATCCAGGCGGGCGCACGGGACTTCGTGGTCAAGCCCTTCCAGCCGTCGCGCGTGCTGGAGGCGGTCCAGCGGGTCCTGGGCTGAGTCGGGCCGCCCCGGGGAGCAATGGGCGATTTCGACCGGTACCTCGACCTTTACCTCGCCGAGGCGCAGGAGCACCTTGCCACGTTGAACCGCGGGCTGCTCGAGCTCGAGGCCGGCGGCGGCGGTGAAGCACTGGACTCGGCGTTCCGCGCGGCGCACACCGTCAAGGGGATGGCCGCCATGATGGGCCACGATGCCGTGGCCGCCGTGGCGCACCGCCTCGAGGACCGGCTCGACCAGGTACGCTCCGGCCGCGCCGAGGTCGACCCCGAGCTGATCGACGAACTGCTTGCGGGCGTCGACGAGCTGGCCCGTGCGATCGACGAATCCGTCACCGGGGGCGGGGACGGGGGCGCCGATGCGGAGGACGGGGCGGCCGGCGAGGAAGCGCCCCGGGAAGAGAGCGCAGAGGCACTCCGCATCCCGCAGGGGACGGAGCTCGTGGTCCGCGTCCTCCTCGCGGCCGACGCGCCGCTCAAGTCGGCGCGTGCACACATCGTGAGCCGGAGCGCGGCCGCCGTCTGCCGGGTGCTCGGGACGTGGCCGGAAACGATCGCCGACGACTTCGCCGGCGAGCTCTGGCTCTTCGTTGCGGAGGGCGCGGACCCGGAGGCGGTGAGCGCTGCGATCCGCGCGGGCGGCGAGGTCGCGCTGGTCGAGATCCGGTCGATCGACGAGGTCGTAGCGGGCGGGGCAGGGGACGGGCCCGGGGACGACGCGCCCGCCATGGAAGGCCCGGCGACGGCGCGCGCGGCCGAAGAAGAGGGCGCAGGTCCCCGGGCGCCCGCGCCGGGGGATGGGGAGGCGAGGGGCGGTGGGGCGGCGGCCGGCGAGCTTCGCGCCGGCGCCTCGCACGTGCGGGTCGCGCGCGAGCACCTGATCGACCTGGCCGATGGGATGGGCGACCTGGCGATCCTGGCGCGCCAGCTCGAGCAGGCGGCGGACTCGGCGCCGGTCGGGCTCAGGTCGACGATCGAGCAGATCGGCCGCCGGGTGCGCGAACTCCAGACGACCGTGCTGGGCATGCGAATGGTGCCCGCGGGCGCGGTCTTCGACCGGCTGCCGCGGGTCGTGCGGGACACGGCGCGGTCGCTGGGCAAGGAGGTCGACTTCCGCCTCGAGGGTCGCGACATCGAGCTGGACCGGGAGATCCTGGAAGAGCTGCTCGATGCCGTCATCCACATCCTGCGGAACGCGATCGACCACGGGATCGAGTCGCGGGACCAGCGGATCGCGGCGGGGAAGCCGCCGCGCGGCCAGCTCGTGCTGCGCGTCATCCGGGAGCGTTCGAGCATCCTGCTCGAGGTGGAGGACGACGGCCGGGGCGTCGACCGGCCGAAGGTCCATGCCCGCGGGCGCGCGCTCGGCCTGGCCGTTCCGGACTCGCCGGAGGAGCTGACCGACGAGGACGTGCTGCGGCTCCTCAGCCAGCCCGGCTTCTCGACGGCGCACCAGGTGAGCACGGTCTCCGGCCGCGGCGTCGGGATGGACATCGTGGTCACGCGGATCCGCTCGCTGGGCGGCGGCGTTTCGCTTCGCACGGTGGACGGCCGCGGCACGACGTTCCTGCTGCGCATGCCGATCACGCTCGCGCTGGTGCAGGCGCTGCGCATCCGTGTTGGAGAGGAGGACTACGCGGTTCCGATCACGCACGTGACCGAGGCGCTCGACCTCGACCAGGTGCGGATCACGCAGAAGGGGCAGCGCGAATTCATACGGCACCGAGGCCGGCAGCTTCCGGTCGTGCGGATGCGGCAGGTGCTGGGCACGCCGTCGGACGGGGAGGAATCGGCGGCGATCGTGACCGAGCTCGGCGACCGGCGTGCCGCGCTCGCGGTCGACCAGCTCGTCGGGCGGGAGCCGATCATCGTGAAGTCGTTCGACGCCGCCGTCGGCGCGCTCAAGATCTTCTCCGGCGCAGCGTTGCTCTCCGACGGCCGCCCGGCGCTGGTACTCGATCCGATCAGTGTACTCTGAGGGGTGGATTATGCTGGACGTGCGGGAACTGGGTACGTTACAGCTCGATGCGCTGCGAGAGGTGGCCAACATCGGCTCCGGTCACGCGGCCACCGCGCTGTCGCAACTGACCGGCCGCCGCATCTGGGTCGATGCGCCCACGATCCGGGTGGTCCCGGTCGAGGAGGTCGCGGGGCTGACCGGAGGTCAGGACGAGGTCGTCGCCTGCGTGGTGATGCAGGTCCTGGGCGACCTGGCCGGCCGCACGATCCAGGTCTTCCCGGGGGCGACGGCGAGTCGGTTGGCGGGGATCCTGCTCCGCCGCGACGACATCGGCTTCCCGGACGGGTTCGGCGAGGTGGAGAAGTCCGCGCTGAAGGAGGCGGGCAACATCCTCGGCGCGGCCTACCTGAACGCGCTCTCGGACTTCCTCGGTATGCTGCTCCTCACGTCCGTACCGGGGCTGGCGATCGACCTGGCCGGTGCGGTGCTGACGAGCGGCACGATCCAGGACACGGACGAGGGCGACCATCTGATCTGCATCGACACGATCTTCCGGATGGACGAGGAGCAGGAGGCGCTCAAGGGGCACTTCCTGCTGGTCCCCGATCCCGATTCGCTCCAGGTCATCCTCCGCGCGATCCGATTGGCGTGAGCAGTTCCTCGACGGCGAGCATCCCGCGATCGACGCGGGACCTCGAGATCCTGCGGTCGCTGGCGCGCCGAATCAACCCGGACGATGCGGGCGCGCACAACAACCTCGGCGTCGTCTACTACCAGAAGGGGCTCTACGAGGAAGCGATCGGTGCGTTCGAGCGCGCGCTCGAACTGGATCCGCACATGCAGGTGGCCGAGCGCAACCTGCAGATCGCCTACTTCCACACCGGCTACTTCGAGCGGCTCGTTTCGGAGCTTCGGAGGCGGCTGCAAGTTGACGCCGGGGATGTGGAGGCGCGGCGTCGCCTGGCCCGGGCGTACCTCCACACGGGCGACGCGCCGACGGCGATCGCGGAGTGGGAGCTGCTGCTGGAGCGCAAGCCGGACGACGTCGAGGCGCACCTGCAGCTCGCGCGGGGCGAGGTGCAGCGCGGAGACCTGGACGCGGCGCTCGTCTATCTGAAGCGGGCATCGTCGCTTGCGCCGGCCGACCCCCGGATCCTGGTTCGCCTTGGCGAGGTCTACTACATGAGCGGGCTCAGCGCGGATGCGCGGGACGTCCTGGAACGCGCGGTCGAGCTGGACCCGAACCTGGCCTGGGCGCACCATCAGCTCGCCTTCGTCTACGGCGACCTGGGCGAGACGGAGCGTGCGGCCGAGGCGGCGGCGCGTGCGGCCGAGCTGAATCCGAGCTACACGAAGGCCGAGACGAACCTGTCGCTGGACCGGTACAGCGCTGCCCGCTACGACGAGCTGCTGGGCGAGCACGGCGCGCGGCCGGAAGTGACCGAGGGGACGCTCGCGCACTACAACCTGGGCCTGGCGTTCCGGCAGCGCGGACTGTACGACGAGGCGCTGCGGGAATTCCGCCTGGCGCTGGAGCGCGGCGAGGACGCCTACCTGGTGCAGCAGGCGGAGGCCGAACTCTTCCTGCTCCGGGGCGAAGGCGCCGAGGCGGCGGAGCGCTATGCTCGGCTGCTGGAGCAGGAGCCGGCGAGCCCGAAGCTGTGGAACGAGCGAGGCGTCGCCGCGCACCAGCAGGGCGATCCGGCGGAGGCGGAGCGGTGCTACCGGCGCGCGCTGGAGCTGGACCCGACCTACGCGCTCGCGTGGAACAACCTGGGCGTGATCCAGCACCATCGCGGTGATGCGGCGGCGGAGCGTTCGTTTCGCGAGGCGCTGGACCGTGGCCGCGCGCCAGGCGACGTGTGGCGCAACCTGGGGCTCATGCTGGCGCGGGACGGAAAGCCGCGGCAAGCTGCGGAGGCGTACCGGCAGGCGCTGGAGCTGGAGCCGGACTCCGCATCCGCATGGACGGGGCTGGGCGCGGTCCTCGTCGAGGCCGGCCACCCGGAGGAGGCGCGCTCCGCGCTGGTCCGTGCGGTCGACCTGGACCCGGAATTGGCCGAGGCGCGCTACCATCTGGCGTTCGCGCTCTCCGCGCTGGGCGACTACCGGGGCGCGCTTCGCGAGACCCGGCGCGCACTCGAGCTGGATCCGATGTTCCCCGCGCCGCGCTTCCGCCTGCTGATCGACCTCCAGTTCGAGGAGGCGCAGATCCTGGCGCCGGAGCTCGAGGTCTCCGAACGCGTGCCCGCGGGCGGCGCGGTCGAGGATTTCGACTTCGATGCCGGCGAGCTGGACGAACTCTTCGGCGAGATCTCGGGCCTCGCCGCGGGGGGACGCAGCGCGGGGACGACTTCGGCTGCCGGGGTCGGCCACGGAGCGGCGGATCCGCTGATCGAAGCGGCGCGCGGCGCGCTCGCACGAGGGCAGTTCGACCGCGCCATCGCCCTTGCGCAGCAGGCGGTGGTGAGCGGCGCGCGCGGGCCGGCGCTGGTCGTCATGGGTGAGGCGTTCCTGAGGCGCGGGCTCGCCGGTGAGGCGCTCGAGCGGTTCCGCGAGGCGCTCGACGTCGCCGCGGAGGACGCCGAAGGGCGCGTGCGGCGCGATGCGCTGCGGGGCTGTGCGCGCTCGCTCTTGCTCCTCGAACGCGTGGACGGCGCCGTCGCCGTGGCGGCCGAGTTGTGCGAGGTCGCGCCGGACGAGGCGAGCGCGCACCGCCTGCTGGGGCAGGCGCTGGCGCGGGCGGGGCGCGCGGAGGAGGCGGTCGCGGCGCTGGAGCGGGCGCTCGATCTGGGCGGCGAGGACCCGGCCGTGCTGACCGAGGTCGGCGGCGCGCGGCTGGACGCCGGCGATGCCGCGGGCGCGGAGACGGCGCTGCGACGCGCGCTCGAGCTGGACGACGGTGCCCCGGCCGCCCACCTCGGGCTCGCGCGGGTGCTCGAGTGGATGGGCCGACTGGACGAAGCCACGGCGGAGCTGCGGGCCGCGCTCGCCGTGGTGCCGAGCTACGGCGAGGCGGCGATGATGCTCGCGGCAGTGGAGCGCAGGCGCGGACGGCACCGCGAGGCGGTGCACGCGCTGGCCGACCTGCTCACCGTCGACCCGTATCACCTGGCCGCGCTCGCGCAGCTCGGCGCAGTGCTGTTCGAGTGCGGACGGGTTGAGGAGGCGGCGCGCGCGTACCGGCGAGTGCTGCGCTTCGACCCCGGTCACGAGGAGGCGCGGCAGGCGCTCGAGCGGATCGGCGGCGGCGCCGTCGCGGAGGCCGGCTGACATGGCGATCGAGGGTTCGCTCCGGGAGCTCGGCTTCCAGGATGTGCTCCAGCTCCTCGAGCTGGCGCGCAAGACGGGCGTGCTCACGCTCACGACGGAGCGGCGCGACGACGACGCGGAGGTGCACTTCGACGCCGGCCAGATCGTGTTCGCGCGGCGTCGCAAATCGCAGCGTCGTCTGGGGCAGCAGCTCATCCGCTCCGGGAAGCTGACCGAACGGGAGCTGCAGCGGGCGCTGGAGCTCCAGCGCGCGGACCCGTCGCAGCGGCTCGCGTGGATCCTCCTGGAGATGGGGAGCGTCTCGCGCGAGGAGCTGGAGCGACAGCTCCGCTTCCAGATCGAGGAGGCCGTCTACGAGGTCATGTCGTGGACGGACGGCCACTTCCGCTTCGAGGAGCGGGAGTCGGTGACGCTGGGCGATCCGGAAGTGCGCATGCGGGTCGATTCGCTGCTCATGGAGGGCGCGCGCCGGATCGACGAGTGGGCGCGGCTGGAGTCGCGGATCCCGAGCGAGGAGTCGGTCCCGGTCCTCGCCGCCTCGGAGGACGACGCCGGTGCGCCGCTCGAGCTGCGCCCCGACGAGTGGGAGGTCCTCGCCGAGATCGACGGCGAGCGGGACCTGAGACAGATCGCCGCCGCGCTGGGTCGGAGCAGCTTTGATGTGGCGCGGATCGTCTACGGCCTGGTCAGCACGGGCGTCGTACGGGTGGAGGCCCGTCCGACGCGACTGTCGGACCAGGAGCTGGACAAAGCGATCGCCGAAGCGCGGCGGCTGCTGTATGCCGGCGATGCGGAGTCGGCTGGCCGGCTCGCGGGAGAGCTGCAGTCGTCGTTCCCGGACCGCGCGGAGCTGGCGCTCCTCGAGGGGGTCGCACTGGCCGCGCAGGGGCGAGTCCGGGCGGCGACAGAGGCGTTCGTGCGGGCAGTCGGGCTGGACCCGCTCTCGCCCGAGGCGCACCTCCGGCTCGGCTTCACTGCGGTCCGGATCGGTGATTTCGAGCGGGCTGGGCGTGCCCTCGAGTCGTACCTACGCCTCACGGCGGGCACGGCGCGGCACGAGTCGGCGGAGGAGGCGCTGTCCGCGGTGCGGACGCTGTCGCATATTCTGGCGAAAGAGCGGGATTGACCGATGAGTGACGCCGGGACACTCGACCTTCAGCGTTGGAGCGAAGAAGTCGCGCGCGACCCTGCGGCGCCGGCGTTCCTGTCGCTCGCGCGGGCGTACCGGCGGCAGGGTCGCCGCGACGCCGCGCTGCGCATCTGCCTGCGCGCGCTGGAGCGCGAGCCCACGCACATCGAGGGGCATGCGCTCCTGGCGCTCCTCTACCTGGAGACGGGGGACCGGGAGCGGGCGAGCGACGAGTGGTCGACGGTCCTTCGCCTCGACCCCGGCAACTTCGACGCGCACCGCGGCCTCGGCTTCGTCTACCTGGAGCGGGGCGACTACGACGCGGCGCGCAGGCATCTCGAGGACGCGGCGCGGGCGCGCCCGAACGATCCGGCGGTGCGCGATGCGCTGGCGATCGTGGCGGGTGCGGGGGCGGGCGGCGATGGCACGGTTGCCGGTGGCGGCGCGGCCGCGCCCGTCGCCGGGCGCGATCCGACACGGGTCTTCGAGGAGCTGCTGGCGGACGCCCTCTTCCTGGGCGCGCTGGTGCTCGACCTTCGTGGGCTGGTCGCGGCCGGCACGCTGGTGATGGGGGGGCGTGACCGCGCCGAGCAGCTCGGTGCGGTGTTCGGCGAGGCGGTCGAGGAGGCGGCGCGACTCGCGGGTGTGCTGGGAGTCGGCGCGTGGCAGGGGATCCTGCTGCACACGGATGCGGCGCTGATCCACCTCTCGCCCCTCGGTGGAGGGTTTACACTGGTCGTGGCGGGCGCGCCGGACGCGCCGGCCGGATGGATGCTTCGGACGGCGGCCCGGGCGATGGAGCTCGGCCGTGCGTTCATGGGGGTTTGAATGAGTGACCGACTCACCGAAGCCGTCGAGCGGCTGAGCCGGATCCCGGGCGTTCGGGGCGCGCTGCTCGTGGACGCGGAGGCGGGGCTCCCCGTGGTGGGCGAGCTGGCCGACGACACCGCCGCGCCGTCCGTGGCTGCGCTCGCGGCATCGGCGTACCGTCGCACGGGGCGGGCGATCGACGGCGCAAAGCTCGGACGGCTGGAGTCGTTTCAGCTCGAGGCGGCGGCCGGCCAGGTCCTGATCACCGATGGCGGCGAGCTGCTCGTCGTCGTGATCGCCGAGCCGGATGCGCAGCTCGGGCGGGTGCGGATCGAGGCTCGCCAGGTCGCGGAGGCGTTGTCATGAGACGCGGGGACCTCACCGAGGTGATCGATGCGCTGCGGGAGCCGGTGCGTGCGTTCGTGCGCGACGCGCGGGTCCGGGTCGCCCTGGTCGTCGACGTGAGCGGCCAGCTCCTGGCGCAGCAGGGCTTCACGAGCGGGTACGAGGTCGCGAACGTCGCCTCGCTGGCCGCGGCGGCGCACGCATCGGCGCGGGCGCTGGCGGAGTTGACGGCGGCCGAGCGCTGGACCTACCTGCACCAGGTCGGCCGCGAGCGGCAGCTCTTCCTCGCACCGTTCGTGACCCCGTCCGAGGAGCTGATCCTGGTCGCGATCTTCGACGACGACTCCTCGCTCGGCCTCGTGCTCCTGTACTTCGATGAGTTCGCTCGGCGGATCGGCGACCTGCCGCAGTTCCGGACGATCGAGGGCGGCGGGAGCGCCGAGACGTTCGAATCGGATCTCGAGGCGGGGCTCCGCCACATCATGCCTCCGGACTGGCTCTAGGGCGATGTCACTCGTCAACTACTCGGCGCGCGAGATCACCTGCAAGATCGTCTACTACGGACCTGGCCGGTCCGGGAAGACGACGAACCTGCAGTACGTGCACGCGCGGGTCCCGGACGGGCGCAAGGGGCAGATGGTCTCGCTCGCCACGGAGACGGACCGCACCCTCTTCTTCGACTACCTGCCGCTCGACCTGGGCTCGATCTCCGGATTTCGCACGCGGCTCCAGCTCTACACCGTGCCGGGCCAGGTCTACTACAACGCGACGCGCAAGCTGGTGTTGCGCGGCGCGGACGGCGTGGTCTTCGTGGCCGACTCGCAGCGCGAACAGATGGAGGAGAACCTGGAGAGCCTGCGCAACCTCCAGGAGAACCTCCTCGAGGAAGGCTTCGACATCCGCGAGCTGCCGCTGGTGCTCCAGTACAACAAGCGGGACCTGCCGGGCGTGGTCCCGGTCGAGGAGCTGGAGGACCTGCTCAACTTCCGGGGCGTGCCGTCGTTGACGGCGAGCGCCGTCTCGGGCGAGGGCGTCTTCGACACGCTTCGCAGAATCAGTGAGCTGGTGCTCCGGAACCTGTCGCGCAAGTTCCAGCAGCCGCTCGCACCACCCCAGCACCGTACCGCCGGACCATGAGCCCGATCGAGCTGGACCCTCGCTTCACCTTCGACACCTTCATCGTCGGCGCGGCGAATCGTCTGGCGACGGCGGCGGCGCGGCGCGTTGCGGACGCGCCGGGCGAGACGTACAACCCGCTCTTCATCTACAGCGCGTCGGGGCTCGGCAAGACGCACCTGGTCACCGCGATCGGACACCACGCGCGGAAGGTGACGCCCGAGCTGCAGGTGGTCTACGACACGCTCGAGCAGTTCATGGGCGACATCATGGCGGCGATCGAGGCGGGCGAGCGCGACGCGTTCCGCTCTCGCGCGGGCGACGTCGGGCTGCTCATCCTCGACGACGTGCAGTTCCTGGCAGGGCAGCACAGGGCGCAAGAGGAGCTGCTGCGCATCTGGGACGCGATCTCGGCGCGCGGCGGACAGGTCGTGCTGACGAGCGACCGCCCGCCGCAAGAGATCGACGCCCTGGACGAGCGGCTCCTCTCACGCTTCTCGGGCGGGTTGATCGTCGACATCGGCGCGCCGGACTACGAGACGCGCGTCGCGATCGTGCGCCGGAAGGCGGAAGACCGCGGCCACGCGCTCGACGACGGCGTGGCCGAGGCGCTCGCCCGGATCGCGTTCGGCAACGTGCGCGAGCTGATGGGCGCACTGAACCGGCTGCTCGCGGTGCAGGAGCTCGAGGGGCGCGCCGTCGCCGAGGACGAGGTGGCCGCGATCCTCGACCCGGACGGAGCCCGGGACGACGACGAATTCGAGTCGTTCCTGGCCGAGATCTCCGACACGGTGAGCGAGCTGGTCCAGACGACGGCCGCGGAACGGCGGCTCGCCGATGCGATCCTGCGGTGGGAGGGCGAGGGGTACCGCACGCGGCGGCTGGACACGGCGCTCCAGTCGGGCGTTGGCGACGACGACGTCGAATCCGTGATCCGCGGCTTCGAGTCGGACGTCGAGCGGCTGCGCGAGATCGCGGGCGAGATCGCGGCGCTCGAGCCGGATGCGCCCGAGCTCGTGCGCCGCGACGTGCTGCGCGACCCCGACCGCCTCGCCGAGGCCGAGGCGCTTTTGGGCGAGGTGCGCGAGCGGACGCGGCCGCTGCCCGCGCCGCCCGAGGGGTTCACCTTCGAGCGGCTCTCGCTCTCGCCCGACCTCTTTGCCGTGCGCGCGGCGGTCGCCGCGGCCGAGCAGCCGGGCACGCGCTACAACCCCTTCTTCGTGCACGGCCCGGCCCGGTCCGGCCGCTCGGAGCTCCTGGCCGCGCTCGGCGAGCGGCTCCAGCGCGCCGCGCCCGAGGGGAGCGTCGCGTACGTGCACGGCGCCGAGTTCGCGGCCGAGCTGATCCACGCGCTGGAGCGCAACCGCGTCGACGGCTGGCGCGCGCGGTATCGCCGGGCGAGCGCCCTCATCGTGGACGACATCGACGCGCTCGCCGGGACCGAGCGTGCGCAGGACGAGCTGTTCCACCTCTTCGAGGCACTGCAGCGGACCGGCGCCCAGCTCGTCTTCAGCGCATCCCGCCCGCCCCAGGAGTTGGACGGCCTCGAGGACCGGCTCCGGACCCGGCTGGAGAGCGGGCTCGTGGTCGAGCTGCCGGCGGCGGTCGAGGAGTCCGTGGAAGATTCCGTGGACACCGGGTCGTCGGAGGGCGAGACATCGGCTTCGGACACTGCCGCCGGTGTCGGCGCCGTCGTGGACGACGGCGACGACGACGCCCCTGCGCTCGCTGGAGCCGAAACCCCGGGGTACGACGGCCCCGACCCATGGTTCCTGAGCCGGGAGAAGGTGCTGTGGGACTGGCCGTACATCGATGAGCGGCTCGTCGAGGATTGGGAGTAGGCCGTGGCGATCAAGGGAAGTCTGAAGGAGGCGAGTCTGGCGGACGTGTGCCAGCTTCTGGCGATGGGCCAGAAGACCGGCTGCCTGTCCGTCACGGACCGCGCGCGCTTCGGGCAGATCTACTTCGATCGGGGTCGGATCACGCACGCCGTGATCGTGAACCGCCGCGACCGGCTGGGCGACATGCTCGTCCGGGATGGCGTGATCAGTCACGACCAGCTCGGTCAGGCGGTCGAGAAGCAGGCGGCGAACCCGGAGCGGCGGCTGGGCGAGCTGCTGATCGAGGAAGGGCTGCTCACGCGCGAGCAGCTCGAGCACTACATCCGGATCCAGGCCGAAGAGGCGGTCTACGCGCTCTTCACCTGGTCGCGCGGGAGCTTCTACTTCGAGGTCGACCAGCGGCCGGACGATGCGGAGATCCTGCTCTCGATCAACCCGGAGAGCCTGCTCCTCGAGGGCGCGCGCCGGGTCGACGAGTGGAGCCTGATCGAGAAGAAGATCCCGACGCTCGACCTGATCTTCCAGGTCGAGCTGGAGCGGCTCCGCGCCTCGGACGTGGAACTCACGCCGGAGCAGGAACGTATCCTCCCGCTCCTGGACGGGCATCACACGGTCCAGGACATCGCGGATCGCTCGGGGTTGGGCGAGTTCGATGCGGGCAAGGCGCTCTACGGGCTGGTGCAGGCGGGCTTTGCGTACCGGGTCGGGCGCCGAGAGTCGGTGGAAATGCCGAGGGCGCGGGACTCCGACGTGCAGGAGCACCGCAACCTGGGCGTCGCCTTCTACCGCACCGGGCTCCTCGAGGAGGCCGCGCGCGAGTTCCGCTACGTCCTCGAGCTGCGCCCCGGCGACGCCTCCAGCCGCGCCCACCTCGCCTTGATCGACCTGAAGGAGCGGCGCGAGCGCGATGCGGTCCGGCTCATCAAGCGGCTGGTCGAGGATGCGGGTCCGAGCTATCCGGCGTTCGTGAACCTGGCGTACGCGCTCGAGCAGCTCGACAGGCTGGAAGATTCCGAGCTGGTCCTCGACGAGGCGGAACAGTTGCGGCCGGACACGTGGCTGGTCGCGCTGGCGCGCGGCGTCGTGCGTCTCCGGGCCGGTGATACCGCCGGCGCGCGTGACGCGTTCGCCGAGGCGCGCTCGCGGCTGGAGGATGGCGCCGCGCCTGCGGCGATCTGGTACCACTACGCGGCGCTGACCGAGGCGCTGGCCGGACGGCTCGACGACGCCGAGGCGATCGTCCGCGAGGGACTCGAGACGCACCCCTCGTCGGCGCCGCTGCACCTGCTGGCGGGCTCGATCGCCGAGCGGCGAGGCGCTTTCGTGGACGCCGAGAATGCATACCGCCAGGCGGCCGAGGAGGACCCCGCGCTCGCCCTGCCGCACAAGAACCTCGGCGACCTGGCGTACAGGCAGAAGCTGTTCGACGATGCGCTCGACCACTACGAGCGCGCGGCCCGCGCCGCGCCCGACCTGGGCGACGACCTGTACACCAAGCTCGGCAACCTCTACTACAAGCGGAACGAGCGTGAGAAGGCGCTCGAGGCTTGGCGCAAGGCGCTCGAGCTGAACCCGGGCAACCACGTGGTCCGCAACAACATCGAGGTGGTCTCGCATGCCATTGCGTGAGCCTGGCGCGCGGGAGGTGGGGCGGATCGCGCCGTCGTTCGCGTTCCGGCCGCCCGCCATCGGGGAACGGTCGCTCGCGCACGGCGAGCTGAGCGAGCAGGACATGCGCGAGCTCGAGCAGCTCAAGGAGGTCATTGAGAAGCGCTCGGGCTTCTCCTGCAACGCGTACAAGGAGCGGTGCCTGCGACGTCGCCTGGCGGTGCGCATGCGCGCGCGGGCGGTGCACCGCTACGCCGACTACGCGGCGCTCCTGGAGCGGGACGCGGAGGAGCTGGAGCGTTTCCTGGCCACGGTGACGATCAACGTCAGCAAGTTCTTCCGCAACATCGAGGTCTGGGACGCGCTGCAGCGCGAGGTGGTCCCCGCGCTCTTCGAGCTGGGCGATCCGGAGGTGCGGATCTGGAGCGCGGCGTGCGCGAGCGGCGAGGAGCCGTATTCGGTCGCGATCGCGCTCCTCGAGTACGCTCGGGAGCACGGCCTCGAAGCGCAGCTCCGGCGCTTTCGCATCCTTGCGACCGATATCGACCGCGACGTGCTGGCGGCCGCGCGCCGTGCGGAGTACGGCGACCTGGCGCTGGAGGAGATGCCGTCGGAGCTGCGTGCGCGGTGGTTCGAGTCTGGACCGAAGCACCGACTGCGCGAGGAGGTCAAGCGCCTCGTGCGCTTCGAGCCGCTGGACCTGTTGAACGACCCGCTGCCGCCGAGGCAGCACCTCATCCTGTGCAGGAACGTGACGATCTACTTCGAGCGAGAGTACCAGGTGGATCTCCTGCACCGGATGCACGCGGCACTCGAGCCGGGCGGGTTCTTGGTACTGGGCAAGGTCGAGACGTTGATGGGGCCGCTCGCGCGGTCGTTCGTTTCGATCGTCAACCGGGAAAGGATCTTTCGGAAGGGATGACGAAACGGACCCTTCACGTGAGGCCGGGCGCGGTGGAGGTGGCGGGCCCGGACACGACGCTCGTGACGCTGGGGTTGGGTTCGTGCGTGGCCGTGGTGATCCACGAGCCGTCGCGCGGCATGGGCGCGCTCTGTCACGCACTGCTGCCGGAGCCGATCCCTGGACGGCCGCTCGCGCCGAGGGGGCGCTTCGCCTCTCACGCGGTGCCGGCGCTGGTCGAGAAACTCGAGGCGGCCGGTGCGTTGCGCTCGCGCCTGCAAGCGTGGATCGTCGGCGGCGCGACGATGTTCCCGGTCCTCGTCGGCGACCAGGAATCGATCGGCACGCGCAACATCCGCGCGGCGCGCAGCGCGCTCGAAGAGCTCGGCATCCCCATCGTCGCCGAGGACGTGGGCGGCTCGCACGGACGATCGGTTTACTTCGCCGTGGGCGATGGAACCATCGAGGTGCGATCGGTGCAAAACAGAAAGGTACTCACGTGACGGAAAGGGGAGGCGGGTGACGAGTCGGCATCCCGGGGGCGAGCGCAGGCCGGGCGTCCTGGTCGTGGAAGACAGCGCGCTCGTGCGCGCGAGGATCGTCGAGCTGATCGAGGGCTCGGGCGAGTTTCGCGTCGTGGGCGTGGCGGCGACCGGCTACGAGGCGATCCGCAAGGTCCACGAGCTGGACCCGGACGTCGTCACGCTCGACCTGGAGATGCCCGACCTCGGCGGTCTCGACACGCTCGGCTACATCATGAGCGAAGTCCCGCGCCCGGTCATCATCCTCTCGGCGTACGCCGGCGACGCGGAGACGACGATGCAGGCGCTGGACTTCGGCGCGGTCGACTTCGTGCCGAAGCCCGACGGCTCGGATGCCGACGCGGCCGAGCAGCTCCAGGAGCGGCTCCTGCGCGCGCTCCGTGCGGCGACGCTCGCCCGCCTGTCGAACCTGCCGCTCCTGATGCGCGACCGGCACCCGCGGAGGCGCAGGGCCGCGAGGCGCCCGAAGGCGACGGGCGCGCCGGCCGTCGCCGTTGCGGTCGCGGCGTCGAGCGGGGGACCGCGCGCGCTCGCCGAGCTGATCCCGCGACTGCCCGCCGGGCTGCCCGCCGCGGTCCTCGTCGTCCAGCACATGCCGCGCGGCTTCACCCGCTCGCTCGCGGCCCGGCTCGACCGGCTGAGCGCGCTGCCGGTGTCCGAGGCGGCCGACGGCGAGCCGATCCGCACCGGCCGCGTCTACATCGCGCCGGGCGGACAGCACATGCGCGTCCGCCGTGCGGATGCCGACTTCGTCGTCGAGCTCTTCGACGACCGGCCGGTCTGGGGCGTGCGACCCGCCGCAGACCCGCTCTTCCACTCGGTCGCGAGCCACTTCGGACCGCACAGCGTCGGCGTCGTGCTGACCGGGATGGGGCGCGACGGCGCAGAGGGGCTCCGCGTCGTGCGCGACGTCGGCGGCGCCACACTCGCGCAGGATGCCGACTCCTCCGTCATCTACGGAATGCCGAAAGCCGCCGCACCCTACGCCGAAGAGGTGCTCCCGCTCGGGAGCATGCCCGAGGCGATCGCCACGCGCGTCGAAGCGCTCGCCCATCAGCCGCACGGCTGAGGAATGGCTGGACGGCTGAGCGTGGCCGCACGGCTGAGTAGCGCCGTTCGGCTGGGCATGGCCGTCCGGCTGAGTAGCGCCGTTCGGCTGGGCAGCGCCGTCCGGATGAGCAGCGCCGTCCGGCTGGGCATGGCCGTTCGGCCGAGCATCGCCGCCCTCTCCGCCCTCTTCGGGAGTCTCCTTATCCCCACCAGACTCCCGGCGCAGCAGCCCGACACGGTGTGGGCCGGCCCGCTCGCCGCGATCCACTGGCCCGGCGGCGAACGGCTTGCCGGGCGCGTGCTGGAGCGCGTGCTCGCAATGCCGCCGCTGCCGGCGCTCCCCGAAGACGTGCTCGAGGATGGCCCGCCGGTCCACATCTTCTTCGCGCCCGATCCCGAGCGCTTCGATTCGCTCACCGGTGGGCGCGCCCCCGAATGGGGCGCGGGGATCGCGATCCCCGACGCCGGCGCGATCGTGCTCCCCGCCTACTTCTCGCAGCGTGGCGCGCCGCACGAGCTGGCCCGGACGCTCCGCCACGAGCTGGCCCACATCGCGCTGCACCGCTACCTGGCGCCCGCACGCCCGCCTCGCTGGTTCGACGAGGGGTACGCCCGCATCGCCGCCGGGGAGTGGGACTTCGAGGCCGCGTGGCAGCTACGGCTCGCCTTCGCGACCGGCAAGGCGCCCCACCTCGATTCCCTCGCGCTCGACTGGCCCCGGCGCGAGGCAGAGGCGCGCATCGCCTACCTCCTTGCCAGCACCGCCGTCGACTACCTCCTCGAGCGCGGCGGCGAGCGCGCGCTGGGGATCTTCCTCGGCCGATGGCAGGAGACGGGCTCCCTGGAGGCCGCGCTGCGACGGACCTACGGCCTCACCGTGGGGCAGTTCGAGGAGGACTGGCGCGCCGCCGTGCGCAAGGACTTCGGCTGGACGTACTTCTTCGTCCACTCCGCGCTCTTCTGGAGCCTCGCCGGGGTGCTGCTCCTGATCCTCTACATCCGCCGGCGACGCCACAACATCCAGCGCCTCGAGGCCCTCCGGACCGCCGACCCGCCCGACGCCCCGGCGTACTGGCTGGGCGAGGAACTGGATGATGGGGAGGAGGGTTGGCAAGAGCCGGATGAGCGGCCGCCGGCAGCATCCGAGTGATGTCGGGGCGGGGGCAGTCATTGCGCGAGTGAGGGCGGATGGGCCGCGCGGGTGGGTCGCGCGGGTGGGGCGGCGGTGGAGGCGGTGAAGGTGGTGGAGGCGGTGGAGGCGGTGGAGGCGGTGGAGGGCGTAGCGGCAGGGTGGGGCGTACGCGTGGCGAGAGCAATGGGGGCGTTCGGTGGCGAGCGTTCGGTAGCGGGCGCGCCGTGGCGGGCATTCGGTGGCAGTCGCCTGAGCCGGGTCGTCCCGCTTGACCCCGACCCCCGTTTCTGTAGATTTTCAAGTTATCATGAGCAACCGAACGCTTGCACAGAA
>CAYPGK010000042.1:0-26870 GCA_964410055.1 uncultured Gemmatimonadaceae bacterium
GGTGGGGGCGGGGTGAGAGGTGTCGGGTGAGGGGGAGATGGATGTGGGGTGATGCGTCGGTCGGGAGCGGACGGCGCCGGTGGGTAGCGGATGGCGGCGGTGGGTAGCGGATGGCGCCGGTGGGTAGCGGATGGCGCCGGTAGTGAGCGGGCGGAAGCGGTCTGGGCGCCTCGGCGACGCGGTTGAACCGCTGGTGCGTGGTTTCTTCGCTTTACCGGTCGGAATATCGCACCGCGGCGCCGCTCCCTCCCCTCGTCGACCGTCCTCAATCGAACAACCAATGCCCTTCACGCGACGGTTGTTCACTTGGGGGCAATAGTTCCCTCCAAGTGAACAAGGAAGTCGTCTCGCGCTCGGCGATTGTTCGATTGGGGTGAATATTTCGCCCCTATCGAACAAGCGTGCCGGAAAATGCGTTGGTTGTGCGATTGGGGGCGCGCCGCCCCCGGGAGGCCGCCGTGCCGCCGCGAAGTCACCACGCCGCCGCGAAGTCACCACGCCGCCGCGAAGTCACCACGCCGCCCCCGGGAGGCCGCCGCGTCTATCGCCCGCCCTCCCACCATCCGCCGGCCACGGCGCAAGCCCGGGCCGCCCCACCCCTCCCGCCCGCGCCGCCACCGGCGCAGGCCGCCACGCCGCCGGTAGACCGCCACGCCGCCAGGAAATCACCGCGCCACCCCCGGGAGCCCGCTGCGCCGCATTGCTCGCGGCCCTGCCCCCCCTCACACCTCCCGCCGATACATCGCGACCCCCGCGAGCGCGAGTGCCGTAAGCCCGTACCCTGCCACGTACAGGAACGCGTCCCACGGGATCGGCTGGATGTTGCCGAACGCTTCCTCGATGCGGTAGAGCAGCGCCTGTGGTGGCAGGATGAAGGTGACGAAGTCGCGGGCGCCGGCGGGGACCTGCGCGAGTGCGCCGGCGGTGCGGAGCCCGTCCCAGACGAGCGCGGTGACGGCGAGCAGCAGCGCGATCCACGCGTCTGCGCGAGTCCAGACGGAGAGGAGCGCGACCAGGCCGCCGAAGACCAGCACGTAGCTGAGGATCAGGACCAGCGTCGCGGGGCCGGCCCAGGTGCCGAGCATGAGCAGGTCGAAGGTCGGCATCAGCACCGCGCTGATCGCGAAGGCGACGCCGGCGAGCACCGCGAACCGGGTGCCGTACGTACGAAGCGGCGACGCCGGCCGCACGGCGTACAGGCGCACGTACCCCTCGGCCCGGTCGTGCGAGAAGAGGCCCGCCATCAGCACCAGCGTCGCGATCAGCGGGAACCGGCCGAGGAGCCAGCCCATGAGGAGGAGCGCGGAGACGGCGGGGTAGCCGCCGAGCAGGAAGAGCTGGTCGGCGTTGACGTGGCCGTCGGCGTCGGTGACGAGGAGGCGCGCCGTCGCCGCGGCGGCGAGGAAGACGCCGGCAAAGGCGAGGAGCGCGAGGATGCGCTTGCGGTGGGCGCGCAGCGTGAGGCGCGCGAGGACGAGCGCGCTCATCGCGCCACCTCCGGGTCCGGCGTGCCCCGCGAGACGCCTCCGAACCGGGCGAGCGCGTTCATCTCACCGCCGCCGCACCGATCGATCCCGCTCATCGCGCCACCTCCGAGTCCAACGCACGCCGCACCCGCTCCTCGAGCGGCTCCGTGGCCGGCGTCACCGCGGCGACGACGGCGCCCGCGTCCAGCAGCGCGGCGAGACGCGTGCTCAGCTCCTCGGCGTCGGCCACGTGGACCCGATACGTCGTGGGGCCGGCATCGTGCGCGGAACCGGCGTCCGCGGCCGGACTCGCGCCCGTCGCCGCGCCCGAGATCCCGGCCGCGCCCGCGCCCGGGAGCGCTATCCCGCCCCCGCCCGAGATCGCCGCCCCACCCGCCACCGCTTCCGCCCCGGGGAACGCCTCGGCGACCGCGGCCGACGGCGCTGTGAGCGTGATCGTGTAGCCGATCGGTCCCGCGGCCGGGCGCGCCACGTCCATGACCTCCTTCACCCGTCCGCCCTCGAGGAGGACGACCCGGTCGGCGAGGCGTTCGACCTCGGAGAGGTCGTGGCTCGCGACGAGGACGGTGCGGCCGGCGTCGCGCAGCTGGGCGACGACGTCGCGGAAGCGGATGCGCCAGAGCGGGTCGAGCCCCTCGGTCGGTTCGTCCAGGACGACGAGCGGCCGGTCGGCCAGGAGCGCCTGCGCCAGCCCGAGCCGCTGGTTGAGCCCGCGCGAGAGCGCGCCGACCGGCTTTGGGGCGTGAGGCTCGAGGTCGAAGCGCTCCATCACCGCGGTGACGCGCTCCCGCGCCGCCGATCCCTTCAGCCCCTCGAGCCCGGCGAGGGCGCGGAGCGCATCGCCGACCGGCCACTCGGGCGGGAGGCGGAATCGCTCGGGGAGGTACGCCGCGCCGTGGCGCCGCAGGTAGCGCCGAGGCTCGAGGCCGTCGATTCGAACACTCCCTTCCGTCGGGTGCAGGAATCCGAGGATGAGGCCGAAGAGCGTGGTCTTCCCCGCGCCGTTCGGTCCGACGACGCCCCACACGCCGCCAGGCGGGATGGCGAGCGTGACGTCGTCGAGCGCGGTCGTGTCGACCCGGCCACGGCCGGGCGCCGCCGCGTAGATCCGTGTGACGTTCCGTAGTTCGATCATGGTCCCTTGCCGGGGCATGCATCCTGCTTGCCAACGCGCCGTCGTATGGCGACCGGCTCCCCCGAACGACGTCGGCGGCCCCGCGGCCGCCTGCGGTTCCTGGGCGATTGGCTCTACCGCGAACTGCGCTTCATCGCCCGGCACATCCGCGGGTTCTGGGGCGCCATCGTCGCCTTCCTCGCGGTCGGTTTCGGCGTCTGCGCGGCGACCGGGCTCCTCTTCGCCGCCTTCGCGCACCTGGTCATGTCCGGCGCGACGCAGGCCTTCGACGAACGCGTGCTCCGCCTGGGCGCCTCGCTGCGCACGCCGTTCCTCGACAGGGCGATGCTCGAGATCACCTCGCTCGGCAACGCGCTCGTCCTCTTCACCATGGTCGGGATCGCAAGCGTCTTCCTCTGGCTGACCCGACACCGCTACTCGGCCGCGCTCCTCGTCATCGCCGTGGTCGGCGGCGACGTGCTGAACGACCTGCTCAAGGGGTTCTTCCAGCGGCCGCGCCCCGCCGTCGTCGAATGGGCGACGCAGGTCCATTCGGCATCGTTCCCGTCCGGCCACGCGATGG
The DNA here is from genome assembly GCA_964410055.1 of uncultured Gemmatimonadaceae bacterium. GTDB lineage: Bacteria > Gemmatimonadota > Gemmatimonadetes > Longimicrobiales > RSA9 > CALBZE01. Next base: position 3,185 of record CAYPGK010000042.1, read on the forward strand.
GCGCGGTCGTCGCCTACGGCAGCGTCGCGTTCCTCGTCGGGCGGCTCGAGGCGAACCCACACCTCCGTCGCGCTACCTGGACGATCGCGATCCTGATCATACTGGCGGTCGGCGTCAGCCGCGTCTACCTCGGCGTCCACTACCCGTCCGACGTGGTGGCCGGCTTCGCCGCCGGCACTGCCTGGACCGCCTTCGTCGCAGCCACGATCCGCGCGATCCGCTTCTTCGTCGAGCGAAAGCCGGAGGTCGAGCGGGTCGAGCGGGATCTGCGCATCGAGGAGCGGCGGGCCGGTCGGCCCGCCGCGGGGGCCGCCCCAACGACCGGACCCCGCGACGCCGATCCCGAAGCCCGCCCCGATCCGCGATGACCGGCCGACCCGATCCCGCGACTGGCCCATTCTATGCCGCGACGCCGTCGCTCCGCGCCTGGCTCGCCCGGCTGCCCTGGCCGATGCTCGGCGCCGGCTGGGCGCTCGCCTACCTCGTCGGACTCGCCTTCGCCGCGGTCATCCACCTTGCGGGGTGGTGGGAGCGGGGCGGCGAGTGGGAGCGCGCGGTCCTCATCGCCGTGCACGACCACGTCTCCCCGGCACTCGACGTCGTCATGCTCTGGCTGCCGCTCGTCGGCACGAACTACAGCCTCGCGCCGATCGTCGCCATCGCCGCGGTCTGGCTCTGGAAGCGCGGCCGACACACCGCCGCGCTGCACCTGGCCGTCGTCCAGGCCGGGAGCTGGGCGCTGAACCCGGCCCTCAAGTTCACGCTACCCCGCCCGCGCCCGGACCTCTTCGAGCTGCGCGGCCAGTACGCGTTCCCCGCCTACCCCAGCGGCCACTCGATCGCCGTGGTCTCCGTCCTCTTCACCGTGGCGTACCTGGTCCACCGCGCGGGGCACGGGCGGTGGGCGTACGGGGCGGTCGGCGCGTTCTACGTGCTCAACTCATACTCCCGCATCTACCTCGCGGTCCACTGGCCGACCGACGTGATCGCCGGCACCATCGTCGGCGCGATCTGGCTGGGCGTGACGATGACGGCGTTCAGGAGGGTGCACGGGTAGGGATGGTGGGTCGTGGGTCGCTCCCGCGTCCGCATGGGCGCTGCCGGCCGAATCTGGCTCCGCTCTGCGGGCGCGACGTCGCTCACGCGTCCGCATGGGCGCTTCCCCTGCCATCCTCCAACACCGCACGCTGCTGCCGTCGCTCCTGCACCCGCATGGGCCCTGCCGCCGGGGGCCCGAGCTGCAGGGGGCATCGAACCGTCGTCCGCTCCCGCCATTCCCGCGCCCCGCCCCTCACACCACCCTGCGTGCGGTCCCACAACCCGGAGGGGCGGATGTCCGGAACGCCGCGCGTCCTCGGCCGCCTGCTCGTGTCCGCCGGCGCGATCGGGGAGGCCGAACTCGAGACCGCGCTCGAGGAGCAGCGTCGCACGCGGGAGCGGCTGGGCGAGGTGTTGGTGCGCAACGGGGTCGACGCGGAGCACATCGCCCGGGCGCTCGCGGCGCAGCTCCGGCTGCCGTACGCCGAGCCGCCACTCGAGCCGGAGCCGGAGGCGCTCGGGTGTGTCGACCGCGGGCTCGCGCTTCGTCACCGCGTCGTCCCGCTCGCGCTCGCCGAGCGGGGGCTGCGCATCGCGACCGCCGACCCGCTCGATGCGACGGCGCTCGACGATCTGCGCTTCCAGACCGGACGGCGGATCGAGCCCGCCGTCGCGACCGCAGCGGCGGTCGACCAGGCGCTCACCGCCGCCTACGGGCCTGCCGCCGTCGAGGCCCTCCTGGCCCGCCTGCCCGGCGCGATCCGGGCCCGCGGCGCGGGCACGGTCGGGGAGGCGAGCGCGGGGTACGGCGCGGGCCCGGCCGACGAGCTCACCGCCGCCGGCGACGAGGTCACCGCGCTCCGCCGTGCCTCCGAGGCGCCGCCCGTCATCGCACTCGTCGACCTCATACTCGCCCGCGCGATCGCATCCCGCGCGAGCGACATCCACATCGAGCCCGCCGGGCGCCAGCTCCGGGTCCGCGTCCGCGTCGACGGCCTGCTCCGTCCGCTCCTCGACCTCCCCGACCACACCGGGCTCGCCGTCGTCTCGCGCCTCAAGATCATGGCCGGACTCGACATCGCCGTGAAGCGCCTGCCCCAGGACGGGCGCACCGCCGCGCGCGTCGAGGGGCGCGAGCTCGGGCTCCGCGTCTCGACCCTCCCCGCCAACGACGGCGAGAAGGTCGTACTCCGACTCCTCGACGGCGGCGACACCGGCCACGACCTCGACGAGCTCGGCTTCGACCCCACAACCCGCGAGCGCCTCTCGGACCTCCTCGGCCGCGGCCACGGCGTCCTCCTCGTGACCGGGCCGACCGGGAGCGGCAAGACGACGACGCTTTACGCCGCCCTCGCCTCTCTCGACCGCGAGCGCCGGAACATCATCACCCTCGAGGATCCGATCGAGTACCGGCTCGACGGGCTCGCACAGGTCCAGGTCCACCGCCGCGCAGGGCTCACCTTCGCCACTGCGCTGCGCGCCGTGCTCCGGCAGGATCCCGACGTGATCATGGTCGGCGAGATGCGCGACCGCGAGACCGCCGAGGTCGGGATGGCCGCTGCGCTCACCGGACACCTCGTGCTGTCCACGCTCCACACCAACGACGCGCCCGGCGCCGTCGCACGGCTGACCGAGATGGGCACGCCCCGCTACCTCGTCGCCGGCGCGCTCATCGGCGTCCTCGCCCAGCGCCTCGCGCGTCGGCTCTGCATCCACTGCCGCGAGCCCCACGAGGTCTCGCCGGCGGAGCTCGCGCGGCTCGGGCTCCCCGCCCTCAACACGCCCCTCTACGCGCCTCGCGGCTGCCCGCGCTGCGACGGGACCGGATACCACGGCCGCGTCGGCATCTTCGAGCTCCTCGTCGTCGACAGCCGCATCCGCCGCCTGGTGCTCAGGCGCGCGCCCGCAGACGCCATCCGCGACGCCGCTCGAGCCAACGGGATGACGCCCCTGGGCGCCGACGCCTGGAACAAGGTCCGCGCGGGGCTCACCTCCCTCGACGAGGTGCGGCCGCTCCTCACGCTCCTCGCCGACGAGGCGCCCGCGTGTCCGGAATGCGGTGCCTCGATCCGCCACAATTTTCTCGCCTGTCCCGGCTGTGGCCACACGCTCCGGCGGCGCTGCGCCTGCGGCACACCCCTCGAAGAAGGTTGGAATCACTGCCCTTCCTGCGCCTCCCCGGCACGTGACCATTTACACAATCAATTCCATCGAATACTATGATTATGCACTGAGTCACTCACCACTGAGGAGGTGTGTATGCGGTGGAATCTCGTACGACGGGTGTCCCTGTTCGGCATGCTGCTCGGGATCGCGGTCCTGGCGGCGGTCGCCTGCGGCGACGACGACGGGGCCGGCCCCGAGCCCACGGGGACCGTCCAGGGAACGGTCGAGGACCAGGACGGCGCGCCCGTTTCCGGCGTGACGGTCACGCTGTCGCGCACGGGCGGGCCGTCGCGCACGGCGACCACCGGCGGCAACGGCTCGTTCTCCTTCGCGCAGGTCGAGGCCGGCGCGTGGTCGCTCGAGGTGGCCGCCCCCTCCGGCTACACCGTGCCGTCATCGCAGCAGAACCCGCAGTCGATCACGGTCACGGCGGGCCAGACGACCACGGTCGCGGTGAAACTCGACAAGGACGGAGAGACGACGGCCCCGGGCGGGCCGCCGAATGCGATCACCGTGCGGATGCAGGGCCTCGCCTTCTCACCGCAGGTGGACACCGTCGCGTTGGGCGGGACCGTAACCTGGCGCAACGACGACGCAGTGGCCCACAACACGACCTCGGACGACAACCTCTGGTCGAGCGGGACCATGGATACCGGCGACACGTACTCGCACACGTTCTCCGAGGAGGGCACGTTCCCGTACGAGTGCACGCTGCATGCGGGGATGACGGGGACGATCGTGGTGATGCAGTGATCGGTCGGTGGCGTTGCCGCCCGCGTGGGAGCGTGGCTCGCGTCGGTTGAGGTTCGACGGGAAAACCCGCTGCGGTTGCAACGTCGTCGCGAATCGGCCCCGGATGCAGGTCATGCATGACCTGCATCCGGGGCGCTGTGATTGGTGACGTCCCCGCCCCTAACGAAGTCCCGCCCCCTGAGACATCAATTCATTCGGCTTTGCGATTCGGTGAGGAACCGGTCCGCGATCTGGCGAAGCAGCCGGTCGATCGGGTCGCCTCGGGTCGGGAAGAGGTGCCGGTCGGCGATGCGGTTCAGCGCGACGCGCAGCACCGGGAAGTTGTCGGCGAAGGTCTGGTAGAGCCGGTCGAGCCCCCAGTTCTCCGCGTCGGCGGTGTCGGCGGCCAGGCGGTAGCCGGTCGCGCCCATCGCCTCGTAGTAGCGGATCCCCGGCGCGCCACGTCGTTCGACGCGGGCGGTGATGCGGTCGGGGAAGACGCCGCTCAGCCAGAGCGCGAAGTTGCCGAGGTGCGCGCGGAGCAGGAAGGCCTGGCGTCCGGACGCGCTGTCGAGCGCTTCGACGATGTCGGCCAGGTAGTCGTAGGCCCTGGCGTCGGCGTCGTCCGTGGGGCGCCGGGCCCGCTCTCCGCGGCCGAACTCGAGGAGCAACGCCGCCAGGTAGTCGGCGATGACGGGGTTCGTGATCCCATCCTCGAGGAGTGCGTGGCGGACGAGGATGTAGAAGACGAGGGGCGCGGGCGCGGTGCTGATCCCGCCGGACGCCAGGACGGCGTTGAGGGTGCGCGGATCGTCGAGGATGGCGTCGATCCCTTCCTCGTGGAGGCGTTCTTCCTCGCGTCTACGGGCGTTTCTGTCGTTGCCCGCTGTGATCCCGAGGAGGAACCCGGCCTCGGCCCGACCGAACGACGCCCGCACGTTGGGAAGGATCATGTACTGCCTCCTGCGACTTGAGGTTACTGCCGCTGCGAAGCGAGGTTACGGACTTGCTCGGCTTGCGCCGCCCGTCTACCTTTCGCTTCGTACAACGCTTTCACCCCGCTAGGACTTATTGCATCCGTCATGCCCGCCGCGTCAAGCTCCTTCCGCGGGCGCCGGTGTATGGAGGGAGGAGACATGCTGCGACGGCAGGGGCTCGAACGTCGTCTCTTCGGGTGGATGCTCGCGTTGGCGCTGGCGCCGGCGCTCTTCCTGGTCATGGTGGGGGTGTGGCTGTGGGTGGGGTCGCTGGACTGGGTCGGGACGCTGGGGCCGTGGGACCGGGTCGCCGAATCGGGGCGGCTGGTCTTCGACGCCGCTGCGCCGGCGGCCGAGTCCGACTCCGCGCTGGCGGCCGCGCTGGCGCGGCACCGTGAGGAACTTTCGGCCTCTCTGCGCCTTGCGCGGCGCTGGGCATTCCTCGAGCGGCGCCTGGCATCGATGGTGCCGGGGCTCGCGCTCGGCCTCGCGCTGGTGATCGCGGGGCTCGCGCTCGCGGCGAGCCGGCGCGTCGCGCGGGGGCTCGCGCGCCCGATCGGCGAGCTGGCCGAGTGGGCGGGCCGCCTCGCCCGCGAGGAGCCGCTCCCCGAGCCGAGCGTGAACGAGGCGCGGGAGGTCGCGGAGGTGAGGGCACTGCGTGCGGCGTTCCGTCGCGCGGAAAGCGAGCTGGCTGACGCGCGGCGCCGCGCGCTGTCGGCCGAACGCGTCCGGATCTGGGGCGAGATGGCCCGGCGCGTCGCGCACGAGATGAAGAACCCGCTCACCCCGCTCCGTCTTGCCGCGCACCGTCTCGCGCGTTCCCAGGGAGAGTCGCCCGACTGGGAGGAGCCGGTCGCGGTGATCATGGAGGAGACGGAGCGGCTGGAGGAGCTGGCGAAGCAGTTCGCCGCGCTCGGGCGTCCGCCGGCCGGCCCGACCAGCGCGGTCGACATCCGCGAGCTGATGACCGGGCTGCTCGCCACGGACGTGCCGCCCGGCGTCGCCGCGACGCTCGAAGCCGACGACGACCTCCCCCTCGTGGACGGCCACTACGAGGCGCTGCTCCGCGCGTTCCGCAACCTGATCCGGAACGCGGTCGAGTCGATGGAGGGCTCGGACCGGCCGCGGCGCGTCGACGTCGTCGTCCGTGCGAGCGACGGGCACGTCGTCGTCTCGGTCGGCGATGCGGGGCCCGGGCTCCCCGAGGGCGTCGAGGCTCGGCTCTTCGAGCCGGACTACACGACCAAGTCGCGGGGGACGGGGCTCGGCCTCGCGCTGGTGCGGCAGGCCGTCGTCGCGCACGGCGGCGAGGTCCGGGCGCGGAGCAGGGAGGAGGGCGGCGCGGAGTTCGTCGTCCGATTGCCCATCGCCGCCGAGCACGCCGACGCTCGGGCGTAAAAGCTGCGATCACCCGGGGCATCTGTCACGGTCATGCCTACTCGAAGAGGGATCATGAAGAGAGCCTTCGCATGGACGGTCGCAATCGTCGTTGCCGGATGCGCCGTCCGCCTCGGCGGACCCAAGCCGGTCGAGTACCGTACGATCGCATTCAACGTCGGTGAGGGCGCGGGCCCGACCGAGGTCGCCCGGTGGATCCGCAGCGCGGATGCGAATCTGGTGCTCCTCGCGGCCGCGGCCGACAGCGCGTGGTTCGGCGAGGTCGCGCGGCAAGCGGATCTGAAGCTGAGCGGGCCGGGCTCTGCGGGCTCGGTCTCGTTCGCGTTCCTTGCCGGCGAGCCGGTCGGCGACACGACGATCGTGCTGTCGCTCCCGGACGGCGGCGGCATCACGGTCCACGATGCGCTCTACAAGGTCGACGACTACCGCTTCCTGGACCTGCTCGCCGTCGAGATCCCGTCGGCCGCGCAGTCGCGCGAGGCGATCAAGGCGCTGCTCCGGTACCTGGCGACGGACGTCATGCCCGAGTCCGCGGTCGTGCTCGCGATCGACGTGCCGGACGCGGCCACGGGCGACAGCATCTCGGCGCTTCTCTCGCCGGTCTTCCGCGATGCGCGCAGCTGTCTGCGCCCGAACGCCCGTGCGGCGGCGGAGGACGCGACCTGGGGGATGCGCCTCTTCTTCGGCCCCGAGGCCAAACTCCACTGCCAGGACGCACGGCCGCTCGGCGGCCAGGGGCCGCTCATGGCGCGGCTGATACTCAGGCACTGACGAGGCGTGGCGGTGGCGGCGATCCTGGTCGTCGACGACGAGGCCAACATCCGCCGCATGGTCGGCCGGGTCCTCGAAGCCGAGGGCTACCGCACGCGTGAAGCGGCCGACGGCCGCGCCGCGATCGCCGCCGTCGAGGAGGAGGAGCCCGAGGTCGTACTCCTCGACCTCGCCATGCCCGAGCTGGACGGGCTCGGCGCGCTGCGTACGCTGCGCCACCGCTGGCCCGAGCTGCCGGTCGTCATGATGAGCGGCCGTGCCACGCTCGGCGACGCCGTCCAGGCGACGAAGCTCGGCGCATTCCACTTCATCGAGAAGCCGCTCAACCCCGAGTCCCTGCTCCTCACGGTTCGCGGCGCGCTCGAGCTGCGGCGGGCGCGGGATCTGTCGCGCGCACTCGTTGCCGAGCTCGGCGGCGATCAGGAGATGATCGGGTCGAGCGCGGCGATGCGTGCGATCCGGGAGCTGATCCGCCAGGTCGCACCGACCGATGCCCGCGTGCTGATCACGGGCGAGAGCGGGACGGGGAAGGAGCTGGTCGCCGCTGCGCTGCACGCCCAGTCGCGTCGCGCGGACGGCGCTTTCGTGCGCGTCAACAGCGCGGCGATCCCTCGCGAGCTGGTCGAGTCCGAGATGTTCGGCCACGAGAAGGGCGCCTTCACGGGCGCGACCGAGCGCCGGCGCGGCCGCTTCGAGCTGGCCGACGGCGGCACGCTCTTCCTCGACGAGGTCGCCGAGCTCGGCGCAGAGGCGCAGGCGAAGCTGCTGCGGGCGCTGGAATCGGGCGAATTCGAGCGGGTCGGCGGGCAGGATCCGATCCGTGTCGACGTCCGGGTGATCGCCGCGACGAACCGCGATCTGCGCAAGGAGATCGGGGCCGGCCGGTTCCGTGAGGACCTCTACTACCGGCTGAACGTCATCCCGATCCACCTGCCGCCGCTGCGCGAGCGGGCGAGCGACATCCCGGAGCTCGCGGCGCACTTCCTCGGCCGGCTCCAGGCCAGGCACGGGCTGGTCCCGCCGGAGCTCGGCCCGGATGCGCTCGAGCGGCTCACGCGCTACGCATGGCCGGGGAACGTGCGGGAGCTGGCCAACGTCTGCGAGCGGCTCGCGATCCTCTACCCCGGCCGCGCGGTCGGCGCCCGCGAGGTCGCGAGCATGCTGCCGGAAGGCGGCGCGGGGGCTGGCGAAGGGCACAGCGCTGCGCCCGCCAGCGCGAGCGGCTCGCTCTCGGAGCGGCTCGATGCGTACGAGCGTGCGCTGATCCGGAGCGCGCTGGCCGAGGCCGACGGCAACGTCGCCGACGCGGCTCGCCGGCTCGGCACCGACCGCGCCAACCTGTATCGTCGGATGAGGCGATTGGAGATCGAGCGATGAGACCCTTCACGTGGCGACGGACCGTGGCCGCCGCCGCGGCGCTGTTCCTTGCGGCGTCGCCGGCGGTGGCGCAGGACGCGCGCCCCGTCGCGATCGCGCCGGAGCGCGCGGCCGAGCTGTTCGAGTTCTTCAACCGGCCGGAGACGATGCGGATGACCGGCGCCTCGCGGATCGCGGCCGGCACCGAGATCGTCGGCGACGTGGGGGTGCTGGACGGCCCGCTCCGGATCGCGGGGCGCGTGCGCGGCACCGTCGTCGTCCTGAACGGCGATGCGGCTCTCGACCCCGGCGCCGTGGTCGATGGCGACCTCGTCGTCGTGGGCGGCACCATCACGGGCGTCGATTCGGCGACCGTGACCGGCCGCGTCGAGGTCTACAGGGAATCGCTACGCTATCGGCTGGAGGACGGCGCCCTCGTGCCGCCGCAGGCGGCGGCCGAGCCCGGGCTCTCGGCCAAACACGAGATCGGCCTCGGCCGCAGCGACCTGACGATCGCGTCGAGCGGCGGCTACAACCGCGTCGAAGGGTTGGCCGTCCTCCTGGGACCGAGCTTCGAAACGTGGAGCGCGAACCCGACACGCGTCGAGGCGCATCTGATCTATCGCACGGAAGCCGGCGTCGACATCGATGCGTCGGACTTCGGCTACGTGCTCCGCCTCGAGCAGTTCCTCGGCGGCCGTCGTGCGCTCCGCCTCGGCGCCTCGCTGCACTCCGAGATCGTGCCGATCGAGGCGTGGGGGCTGAGCGACCAGGAGAACGCGCTGTCGACGTTCCTGCTCCGGCGCGACTACCGCGACTACTACGAGCGGGTCGGCTGGACCGCGTACCTGCGCGCAGCGCCGCGGGGCGGCCGCTACGACCTCCGGCTCGGCTACCGCAACGAGCGCCACGGCTCCGTCGGCGTCGCCACGCCGTGGACGCTCTTCGGCGATGCGCCCTGGCGCCCCCAGCCCCGCGTCGCCGAGGGACGGCTCCGCAGCGTCGTCGCCAACATCGGCTACGACACCCGCAACGAGGGCGTCGACCCGTCGACCGGCTGGTGGATCCGCGCCGAGGTCGAGCGCGCACTCGGCGGTACGCTCGAACTGCCGCTCGTCGATGTCGCCTGCGTGGTGCCCGGCTGCGCGGTGCCGGCGGCCGCGCCGGTCGAAACCGAGTTCGCCTCGGGGTTCATCGACCTGCGGCGCTATGCTCGCCTCAGCCCGTCGTCGCACCTCGCGCTCCGGGTCGTGACGGGGACGTCGCTCAACGACCGGCCGCTCCCGCCGCAGCGCCAGCACGCGCTCGGCGGCGAGGGGTCGCTGCCGGCGTACCGCAGCTTCCAGTTCGACTGCGGCGCCCGCGCCGCCGGCGCTCGCGCCGACGGGTTCCTCGCCTACTACGGCTGCGACCGGCTCGTCCTCCTCCAGCTCGAGTACCGGACCGCCTTCCCGTTCGGCCGCGGCCTGGGCCGCAAGCTCGATTCGGACATCGACCTCGGTGAGGCGCCCGGCTGGGTCGTCTTCTTCGATGCCGGCCGCGCGTGGACCGAACGTGTGGCCCGCAACGGCCGCACCGAAGGGCAGGAGGACTTCGCCGCAGACGTCGGCATCGGGCTGCGCCTCGGACAACTCGGCCTCTACTGGGCGTTCCCCCTCTCCGGGAGGGAGGACCACATCAACTTCTTCATCCGCCTGGGCACCCGGATTTGAGCGCAGTAGTCCTCATCCTGGCCATGCTCTTCGGCGAGCCCGCTCCCGCGAGCGCGGTGCTCCAGGCCGCGCTCACCGTCGCGCCCGATTCGGCCGCGGGGTACCGCCCCGTGCTCCGGTTCCGAGCGATCCTCGCCGATCCGGCGTTCGAGGAGGCCACGCGCTCCGGACTGCCGCTCCGGCTCAAGTCTCGTGTCGAGCTCTGGCGCGACGGCTTCTTCGACCACCTCGAGGCGAGCGACGCGAACACCTGGGTCCTACTCTACGACCCGCTCGAAGGGCAGTACTCCGTCCGCTCCCAGGCGAGCGCCGCCGAAACCCGGCACTTCGGGACCTTCGAGGCCGCGCGAGCTGCCATCGAAGGCGCTCACACGGGGGCGATCCGCCCCTCCCGCGACGGGCGCTACTATTACACCGCCGTCGTCGAGCTGGAGACGCTCTCGCTTTCCGACCTGGAGGAGCTCGAGCGCTGGCTCAAAGGCGAGCTCCAGCCGGCCGTCAGCGGTCAGCGCTCCGTCGCTCGCGCGGTCGGCAGCGGCGTCAAGCGCCTCTTCATCCGCGTCCTCGGCCTGCCGACCCGGCGCTACGAGGCCCGCAGCGAGTTGTTCGAGTTCAGGCGGGTCACGGAGTAGCTCCGGCGCGATACTGGTTCACATTTTGCATGATCCCTTGCCCGTCCCGGTCGGTATTCTCCCGGAGGCGATGTGGACGCATCACGCGAAGCGGGCGGCAGCATCGAGCGTGGGGGCGATGCCGTCGCGACCCTGCGGAGCGCCGGAGCGGAGGACCCGCGGCCAGCGCCCGATCCCGCGGCGCTCGAGCGAGAGATCCGCGGCCGGCTCTTCCAGGAGCTCGACCTCCTCGCCTTCGCCTTCGAGATGGAGGCGGCCGAGGCGATCGCGCGCGGCGCCGACGAGGAAGCGGCCCGAACGCAGCAGACTCGTCTGGGTATCCGCCTCGCGCAGCGGCTGGTCGGCGCGGTCCCCGCGCCGGAGGTCGACCGGCGGCTGGAGCGCTGGCGCGCGACCTACCTCGATAAGTTCCCGCTCTAGTCGAGCGATCGGCCGCGCAGGAGTGCGGCCCTGGTCCGGCGGGCCGGACCCGTGTATCGTGTGACGTCGCCGGCCCGGCACGTGACCTCTACTGTTGCTGGACCTCCTCTGCCGTGGACCCGGATCCGTATGACCGACGAAATTCGACTCTCCCCGCGACCGAACGGTGCGGCGCAGATCCGCTGGCGCGACTGGGGCGCGGCCGCTTTCGAGGAAGCCGAGCGCGCCGACCGGCCCGTGCTCCTCAACCTGACCGCCGTCTGGTGCCAGTGGTGCCGCCGCATGGACGAGACGGTCTATGCCGACCCGGAGCTGATCGAGCTGATCAACGGAGAACTGATCCCGGTGCGCGTAGACGCGGACCGGTTCCCGCACGTGCAGGACCGCTACATCGCCGGCGGCTGGCCGACGAACGCGTTCCTGACGCCCGGCGGCGAGGTGCTGTGGGCGGGCACGTTCGTGCCGGCGGATCAGTTCCGCGCCGTCGCTCATGGCGTGCTCGCCGCGTGGCGTGACCGTCGGCCGGAGCTCCAGGCGGAGATCGAGCGGCGCCGCAAGGCGATGGAGGCGGCCCGCTCGCGCCGGCCGGCCGTCGGGCTCGTGCGTCGCATGGCCGCCGACGACGTGCTCACCGTCATGCAGGAGGGGTTCGACGCGAGGAACGGCGGGTTCGGCGATGCGCCGAAGTTCCCGCAACCCGAGGCGATCGAGCTGCTCCTCACCCAGGCCGCGCGCACGGCCAACCCGGACTGGCACGAGATGGCCGTCCGCACGCTCGACGGCATGCTGGCCGGCGAGTTGTGGGACGAGCCCGAAGGCGGGTTCTTCCGTTACGCGATCGAGGCGGACTGGACCGCGCCGCAGCGCGAGAAGCTCCTCGATGTGAACGCGGGGCTGCTCAGGGCGTACGCGCTGGGCGCGCACCTGACCGGCCGCGAGGACTGGCGGCGCGTCGTCGAGCGGACCGTCGCCTGGGTCGAGGCGGTGCTCCGGATGCCGACGGGCCTGTGGGGTGGAAGCCAGGCCGCGGACGAGGAGTACTTCGCGCTCGACGCCGGAGCCAGGGCCGCTCGCCCGGCGCCGTACGTCGACCCCACGGTCTACACGAGCGCGAACGCCCACTGGATCCGGGCGCTGGCCGAGGCCGGCGGCCGGCTGGGGCGCACGGACTGGATCGGGCGGGCCGCCGTCGCCTTCGATACGCTCCTCGCGGCCGCGGAGGCGCCGGACGGGCTCCTCTTCCATTGCATCGAGCCGGATGGCGAGCGCGCGGTCCCCGGGCTCCTGGCCGACACGCTCGAAGCCGCGCGCGCAGGGCTCACCGTCTTCGAGGCGACGGGACGCCAGGACGTCCTGGCCCGCGTCCGCGCCCTGGCCGGCGCGCTCGAGGAGCGGCTCTGGGCGTCCGACGGCGGTTTCTACGACCACGTCCCCTCCGCGGCCGACATCGGCGCGCTCCGCTACCGCGACCGGCCGTTCGAGGCGAACGCCGCGGCCGCGCGCTTCTTCAACGACCTCTCGCTCGCGACCGGCGAGCGCAGCGACCGCGCGATCGCCGAGCGGACGCTGGCGCTGCTCTCGCCCGCGGCCGGGCGGTACGGCGTGGCTGCCGCGGAGTTCGCACTCGCCGTCGAGGAGTTCTTCGAGCCGCCGCTGCGGATCGTAGTCGTCGGCCCGGTCGAGGCCGCTGAGCCGCTCCGGCAAGCCGCGCTCGCGCTACCCGAGCCGGGCCGCCGCGTCTGGAGTCTGGAGCACGGCGGCCGACTCGGCGCACTCCGCTTCCCCGAAGGTGAGACGCCTGCCGCGTTCGCATGCGGCCCACGCGCCTGCTCTCCGCCGATCACCGAGCCCGAACGGCTGGCCGACGCCGTCGCGGCGGTTCACTGACGACGAATCGATGCTGGATTTCGAAGGGCGAGCGATTCGCACGGAGCTGGTCGGACTCTTCACCCGTCCGATCGACCGGCCGCTCACGGACGACGATTTCACCGAAGTGGCGCGTCGCGTGTTCGCATACCAGTTCAGGCGCAACGAGCCATACGCAGCGTACTGCAAGAGGCGCGGCGTGCGGCCGGAAGACGTCCAGCACTGGACGCAGATCCCGGCCGTGCCGACCGCCGCGTTCAAGGAGCTGCCGCTGGTGAGCGGCAAGCCGAGCGACGCCGAGGCTGTCTTCCGGACGAGCGGCACGACGCGCGGCCACGAGCGCCGCGGCGAGCACCACATCCTCGACCTCTCCCTCTACCACGGCTCGCTGCTGCCGAACTTCGCCGCGTACCTGCTCCCCGACGGCGCGGAGCTGCCGATGCTCTCGCTGGTCCCGCCCCTCGACCAGATGGTCGACTCCTCGCTCGCGCACATGATCGACGTCGTCATGGGACGGCTGGGCGCCGAGGGGAGCCGGAGCTACGCGACCGTGGCGGCGGGGATCGACTACGACCGCCTCGACGACGCCCTCGCCCGGTACACCGCCGAAGGCACGCCCGTCCTGCTGCTCGGAACCAGCTTCGCCTTCGTCCACTGGACCGATCACCTGCGCGAGCGCGGCACGCTGCACGCGCTCCCGCCGGGCTCGCGCCTCATGGATACCGGCGGCTTCAAGGGGCGGAGCAGGGAGGTGCCCGAGGCGGAGCTTCGCGCCACCTACCGCGAACTCCTCGGCATCCCCGAAGACCACGTGGTCAACGAGTACGGGATGACGGAGATGTGCTCGCAGTTCTACGATTCCGTCCTGCGCGAGCGGGTGCTGCACGGCGCGGCGGGCCCGCGCCGGAAGGTCCCGCCCCCGTGGGTGCGCACCGTCCCCGTCGACCCGGAGACGCTGGAGCCCGTGCCGCCGGGCGAGGTCGGGATCCTGCGGCATCACGACCTGGCGAACCTCGGCTCCGTCGCCGCGATCCAGACCGAGGACCTGGGGCGGCTCGAAGGCGACGGCTTCGTCGTCCTCGGCCGGGCGGGCGGCGCCCCGCCGCGCGGCTGTTCCATCGCCATGGACCTCCTCGTCGAGGCGGCGCGGGCGCGGCGGCGATGATCGACGCGTTCCACCTGCCGGGGCTGGCCGAGGCCGACGTCGCCTCCTGGGACGTCCGCGAGTACGGCGACGGCGCGGTCCGACTCCGCTTCCCGACGCTCGAGCCCGCCATGCTCGGCGCCGTGTTGGAGTCGCTGGCGCGGGCGCGCGCCGAGTTCCTGGCCGATCGCCCCGTCGCGGAGATCGTGGCCGTGGTCGACGCCGCCGCGCAGCGGTTCCTCGACCCCGCCGACCCGGTGCGGCGCACGGCCGAAGAGGCGCTCCCCGCCGTGACCGGCTACTCCCCGCCGATGGTGCGCCTCGTCCTGGACCGCATGGCCGCCGACTGGCGCGCGGACGCGCTCGACCGGCTGCTCCGCGCCGAGCTCGGCGACCCCGGGGTGCTGGACGGCTTCCGCCCGCGCGGCGCATCGCACGTGCGCGCGATGGGCCCCGAACTCGCCTTCCACATCTTTGCCGGGAACGTGCCCGGCGTCGCGGTGACGTCGCTCGTGCGCGCGCTCCTGGTCAAGGCGGCCTCGCTCGGCAAGTCCGGATCCGGCGACCCGCTCCTCCCCGCGCTCTTCGCCCGCACGCTGGCCGAGATCGATCCCGGGCTCGGCGCGTGCGTCGCCGTCACCTACTGGCCCGGCGGGAGCGCCGGGCTCGAGGAAGTCGCGTTCGATGCGGCCGACACGGTCGTCGTCTACGGGGGGGAGGCGGTGGTGGAGAGCGTGAGGGCGCGGGCGCACGCCGGCGCGCGGCTGGTCGAGCACGGCCCGCGCCTCTCCTTCGCCATCGTCGCGCGCGAGGCGCTGGGGCCGCACGAGATCGAGCCGACCGCGGCGGCCGCCGCTCGCGCCGTCGCCACCTTCGACCAGCAGGGGTGCGTCTCGCCGCACCTCGTCTACGTCGAGGAGGGGGGCGCCGTCACGCCGCGCGACTTCGCCGCCGCGCTCGCCCGGGCGATGGCCGACGTCGAGCGCGAGCTGCCCCGCGGGCGGCTGGCCCCGGCCGAGGCGGCCGCGATTCACCAGATCCGCGGCGCCGCCGAGTTCGCGGGGCTCGCCGGCCGCGGCGTCGAGCTATTCGCGAGCGACGGCACCGAGTACACCGTCATCTACGAGCCCGACCCGGCCCTCGAGCTCTCCTGCCTGAACCGCGTGGTCCGGGTCAAGCCGATCGGTTCGCTCGACGATGCGGCCGCGCTCGCCCGGCCGTACGCGCGCTACCTCCAGACGGTCGGGCTCGCCGCGCCGGCCGACCGGCGCCGCGGCGCGGCCGAGTGCCTCGCCCGCGCCGGGGTCACCCGCATCACTGATCTCGAAGGCATGCCATGGCCCCCGCCGACGTGGTACCACGACGGCCGCGGGCCGCTTCAGGAGCTGATTCGCTGGGTGGAACTGGAAGGGTGAGACGGCGCCCGACGGCCAGTTCGCGCCGGGACCGCGAAGGGCGACGCCGCGCCTATTCCGTCTGCGCGGGCTCGCTCCGGTCGGCCCTCCACATCACGAGCTGACGCGTACCCGTGCTGCTCTCCTCGACGCGGACCGTGAGCGTGTCGCCATCCGAAATACCGAGGTCGTCGCGGATCTCCTGTGGTATCGTGATCCGGCCACCCACTCCCACGCTGACATCCCCGTAGTAGAGCGTCCGGTATAGGGCCATGTCCCGCCTCCAGGATAGAATCGCACCGACCCGGTCACGTCAATGTAACCGCCGATTTTCCACCAAGTTACATCCCCGGTTCGGGCGCGGCAAGTCGAGGGGTCGGGCGCGGCAAGTCGAGGCGCGACCGCCGGCGCCCGCTCGCTACGCGGGCTCCGAGCGCCGGAACGCGTCCAGCACCTCGTCCTCCTCCATCGTGAGCCAGCGCACGTCCGCGTCCTCGGCGGGGATGTCGAGGCGCGCAACACGTTTGAGCTCGCCCGGCTGGTCGACGCAGACGAAGAGCACCTCCGCGTGCGACTCCCCGCCTCGCCGCGTGCCCGAACTCACGCTCCCGATCCACGTCCGGCCCCGTTCGTCCTCGATCTCGCGCTCCGTCATGGCCGGCGTCGCGTCCTTCGGCCGGCGCTCCCACTCCTGCATCGGGACCTCCTGTCCGATCTGCCTCCAATGGGGTGGCCCGTCGACCGACGAAGGTGCAACCCGTGTACCGCACGGCCCGCGTGCGCGGCGGGCGCGGCGAGCGTGCCGACGGCCCGATCGTGGGGCCCCGGTAAGTCTCACGGGCGTCACGCGTTGAGCGTATTCCCACCTCGCCGACGGCCGGGGTGGGTACGACGCTTGCACCCATCCCGGCCGTCCGACCGGCGGCTTTCGAGCCGCCGTTTCGGCGTAAAGGGAGGTCGAATACATGCGAAGAACACGCGATCACCTTCGGACCGCCGCACGCCCGCTTCGGTCGTCGGCCCGGGGGCGACGTTGGGGCGTTTGCCTGCTGTGCATCATCGTCGTCGTCTCGATCGCCTGGTCCGCGCGCAAGCACGAGGCGGCCGCCCGTGCGGTCGAGGCGCGCGACACCGACGCCGGCGCGTCGGTGGACCGCCTGATCGAACGCGCCGAACACGTCGGTAGGCTCTGGCGGGAGGTCGAGCAATACTACGAGCGGGAGATCGCGCCGATCGAGCGCGTCCTGCTCCGCTACCGCGGCGATCCCGTCCTGGCCCGCCGCATTGCAATGGCGCTCGTCTACGAAGCCAGGGCCGTTCAACTCGAGCCGCGTCTGCTCCTGGCCGTCCTACTCGTCGAAAATCCCTGGCTCGATCCGACCGCTCGCAGCCCCGTGGGAGCGGTCGGACTCATGCAGGTCATGCCCCTGCACGAAGGGAGATGGCCTCCATGTCCGTCCGACCTGGAGGACGTGGAGGCCAACATATGTCACGGTGCACGGATCTTCGCCCACGCGTTCCGTCAGACCGGCGGCGACATCGAGCGGGCGCTCCTGCGCTACAACGGCTGCGTCCGCGGCACGAACACCCCGGACTGCCATACCTACCCGTACCACGTCTACGCACGAGCCGGCCGGGCGAGCATCCTGGCCTGGCTGCGTCCTCACCCGGAGGACGACGTCGGTCGGTAGGAGCAGTGCAGTGCGAGAGTCGTGACGCGTGCCACCGGAGTCGGTCTCAGACGCCGACCGGCTCCGGGGGACGCGGCGCCGTGCCGGCCGCCCGGCGCGCGCGGATCTCCTCGCGGACCAGCTCCAGGACGCGAGCACGGTCGATCCGCTCAGCGTCCCAGTACCGCGTGAACGCGTTGCCGCGCCGCCCCTTCCGGTCGCAGTCGACCGAGCCCGCGTAGCCGCGGCGGTAGCTCAGCACGCAACCATCCCACGTGCCGCGCTTCACCGCGTTCCGCTCCAGGTCGATCGCGAGCTGGACCAGGCCGTCGTAGGCGAACTCCCGGAGCTCGGCGCGCAGCTCCGTGTCCGCATCGGACGCTCGCGGGCTCGATAGGAAGGAGAACAGCCACATACCAGCCTCCTCGTGGGGATCGATTGGTGGTTGGTGGGTTCGCGGGGACGTTGCAAGAAGTGTGCGTGCCACCGTTCACGCCGGGGCGCGAAGCCGCTCATCCATGGAACGCGCGACTCCCACACGATCTCGACGGCGGACCTGCCATCATCGCAATGGCAAGCTCTCAATGATCGCGATGACGAGCCCGCCACGATCGCGATGACGAGCCGGCCACCAACGCAAAGGGCCCGCCCCGGCATGATCGCCAGGGCGGGCCCATGGGTTCGGCGTTGCGCCCGACCGTCGCCTCGGTCGGGACTGGGGCGGCAGGGCTCGAACCTGCAACCTGCCGGTTAACAGCCGGCCGCTCTGCCCGTTGAGCTACACCCCAATACACCTGCGCCGGAAGGCGCACAGTCGCGGTCCGCGACCCCATAATATAAGTGATGTCGAAAGATAAATCAATTGCCCGCTCCCGTCTTCGCGCCTTTGAGCTCGAGGTCCCGCGGGAGGAGCGACCGGTGCAGGGCAAGCGCCGCGCGCACGCCCTCGGCCGCGGCCGAGACCGCGAGGTGTGGGTGGCCGGCGATGTCGCCCGCCGCATAGACGCCCGGCGTTGTGGTCTGCTGCCCGTCGTCGACGACGATGCGGCCGTCCGGGGCGGTGCCGCACCCGAGGCGTTCGGCCAGGTCGGAGGCAGGCGGCGCGCCGATGTGGATGAAGAGGCGACGCAGCGCGAGGCATTCTCCATCGGCCAGGTAGACTGCGCGCACGCGCCCGTCGCGCTCGTCGATGCGGGCGATCTCGGCGTCGCGCGTGGCGACGCCGTAGCGGAGGAGCGCGTCACGGTCATCCTCGCTGAGCTCGTCCTCGTGCCCGTGCAGGAGCCGAACGACGCGCGACGCCCAGGTCAGGAGAAAGAGCGCGATCTCCGCCGCCGCGCGGCTCCACCCGACGACGCCGACCGGCTCGTCCACGACGGACGGCCCGTCGCAATCCGGGCAGTGATGGACCGTCACCCCGTAAGCCGCCTCGAGCCCCGGGATCTCGGGGAGGATGTCGCGGCGCCCGTAGGCGAGGAGCACACGGCGGGCATGGACGATGTCGCCCCCCTCCACCGCGACCCGGAACGCATCCCTCGCCCCCTCCACACCCACGACTCGCCCCTCGTACAACTCCGCCCCCGCCCCCGCCGCCTGAACCCGAATCCGCCGCCTCAGCTCCTCCGGCGCCGGATCCTCCACCCCCGGATAGCCATGCACCGCCGCCGCACCCCGGTTGCGTCCCTCACCCGTATCGTAGACCCGGACCCGCCTTCTATACCGCGCAAGCCAGTACGCCGCCGACAGCCCCGCCAGCCCCCCGCCGACGACGACGGCATCGAATCGCTCCATAGGCATCGCCCGCCCCGCGCACATACCGCCGCCCCAGCGCAAGAGCCAAGCCCACCCCCAGGCCATTGCCAGCCACATCCCGCCGCGAAGCGGCCGACCCCGCCGGCGAAGCCGGCCGCCCCCGCGCGCTCTCAGCGCGCCGCCACGACCAGCCCCTGCCTCCGCACCAGCCCCGCATAGTACCCCCCACGCTCCACCAGCTCCTCATGCGTCCCGCTCTCCACAATGCGGCCGTCCCGAAGAACCAGGATCCGGTCCGCCCCGACCACCGTCGCGAGCCGGTGCGCGATGACCAGCGTCGTGCGCCCCTGGACCAGCCGCTCGAGCGCCCCCTGGACCAGCGCCTCCGACTCCGCGTCCAGCGCCGACGTCGCCTCGTCCAGGATCAGGATCGGCGGGTCCTTGAGGAGCGCCCGCGCGATCGCGATGCGCTGCTTCTCGCCGCCGGACAGGATCCCGCCCCGCTCGCCGACGACCGTGTCGTACCCGTTCGGGAGCCGCATGATGAAGTCGTGCGCGTTCGCCGCCCGCGCCGCCGCCTCGATCTCCCGCTGCGACGCGCCCGGCCGGCCGTAGGCGATGTTGTTGCGCACCGTGTCGTTGAAGAGGAGCGAGTCCTGGAGCACCACCCCGATCTGGCGACGAAGCGAACGCTGCTTCAGCGACCGCAGGTCCATCCCGTCCACGCGGATCGAGCCCGACGTCGGCTCGTAGAGCCGCTGCAGCAGCGCCATCATCGTGCTCTTCCCGGCGCCGCTCGGCCCGACCAGCGCCACCATTTCGCCCGGTCGGATGTGCAGGTCGATCGACTCCAGCACCGGCTTCCCCTCCTGGTAGGCGAAGCCGACGCCGTCGAACTCGATCTCGCCCCTCAGCTTCCGCACGACCTTCGCATTGGGCGCATCGCCAAGCGTGTCCTGCGCGTCCAGGATCGAGAAGATCACGTCCAGCGAAACCGCCGCCTTGCGCAGCGTCTGGTACACGTTCGTGAGCCCCTCGACCGGCCCGAACAGCCCGCCGACGTAGCCGAGGAACGCGATCAGCGTCCCCACCGTCACCTCGCCTCGCACCACGAGCCACCCGCCGAGGGCGAGCGCGGCGATCCGTGCGAGGAGCGAGACCAGGTTCCGCGCCGCACCGACGCCCGTGTCCCGCCCGACGCCCCGCACGACCACCCGGTTAGTCTCCTCGACGCTCGAGAGGAAGCGACGCTTCTCCTCCTCTTCCATCGTGAAGCTCTTGACCGTCACGATCCCCGACAGCACCTCGTTGAAGCGCGCGTAGATCTTCGACCACCGGTCGAGCAGCACCCGCTCCCGCTGCGTCTGCTCCCGCGCCGCCCACGCGCCGATCAGCGCCGGCAGCGGCGCGAACGCCAGCACCACCAGCGACAGTCGCCAGTCCAGACGCACCATGATCGCCAGCGAGATCACCAGGTAGACCAGCGCCGGGAGCACGTTGAACGCGATCTCCGACATCGCCCCGACGAAGCCCGCGATCCCGCGGTCCAGCTTCGTCATGATCCCGCCCACGCTCTCCTCGCGGTGATACGTGAGCGGAAGCGTGTGCAGACGGCCGACCGTCGCCGACAGCAGCTCGTACTGCACCCCGATCCGCACCTTCCACGTGAGCCAGTTCGAGAACCCGCTCACCGCTTCGCGACCCAGCCCGAGCGCCAGAAGCGCCCCCACCCCCATCACCACCGCCGAGCCCGCGTCCCCCGCGCCCAGCCGGTCGAACAGGTACTTCATCACCAGCGGCTCCACCGCGTTCAAACCCGCGATCACGAGCGTCAGCCCGAGGATCACCAGGATCGAGCCGCGATGCGACCGCACGAACACCAGCGCGCGGCGAGTCTGCCCCCACCACGGCCGCCGCGTCGTCTCTTTCATGCGACTTCGCCCCCTTCAGCGAAACGCCCGCGATGGGGTCGCGGGCGCGTAACTTCATGATCCACAAATATATACAACGTACAAAGCTGCCACAATGTCGGGGTCGGGCGCGGAACGCAGACCCCGGGGCGCTCCGAGCAGGTCACGTAGGACACAGGCTGGCTGCCCCGAATCGCACAATCCTCGGCTGTCGGCCGGCGATTGATCGCTTCGGGCGAATTTTTCGCCCCAAGCGCACGATCATCCTGCGCGAATCAGTTCGTGGATCATTTGGGGTCAACAATTCATCCCAGGTGATCGAGCATCGCACAACGTGCGTTGATTGTGCAGTTGGGGGGTGGGCGTGGAGGCGGAATGCGGACGGACGCCGCGGGATCGGGCGTCACAGACCTGCGCAGTTGGGCGTGCAGCGCGGCGGGCGCGATGCAGCCCGCCAACCAAGCCGGCCCGGGGGCGGGGCGCCGGTTGGGAGCCGATGGCTGTGCCGTCCGGTAGCGACGTGGCTTCCTTGCGCGCCCCGCCGCCCGATGCCTACCTTCCCGCCGCACCACCCACCGCAGCTCCGCGGTCGCATCCCCAGGCGAACCGGCGCGAACCCGACACCGCGTGCCCTATGGAGCCCATCGCCGAAACGACCGTCATCGGAACCGACCCGCCTGAGCGCGTTCGGCCCGCGTGATCGGGAGGGGTGACGTGCAGGGGAGCGTCGCGCCTGTGACCGGCGATCAGGGCCGAGGCGACGCCGGGTCCGCCAGCGCCCTGGCCCTCGCCGCGCTCGTCTTCCTCTTCTTCCTCCAGGCGCAGCGCGCGTACCTCGCGTCGCTCTTCGCACTCGTCTACGACGCCATCTTCCCGTCGATCCGCCCGCTCGGCCTCGTCGCCGCCGCGCTCCCGCTCGCCGCGCTGGCGGCACCGCTCGTGTCGCTCGCGCGCCGGATGGGCCACGCTCGCGCGCTCCTCGTGGCGACGTCGCTCGCCGCCGTCGGGCGGCTCGTCATGGTCCCGGCCGGCCTCGGCCCGCGCCTCGTCGGCTCGAGCATCGTCGTGGCCGGCGCGGGGCTCTTCCTCGCCCACGCCATCGGCGTCCTCGACCGCCGAGCGATGGGCGCCGGCGCCGCGCTCGCCTTCACGATCGACGGACTCCTGCGCCTGGCCGGCTGGAGCTACGACCCCTCGCTGCGCGCCGGCTGGCTCGTCGTCCAGCTCGTCCTCTCGGCCGCGGCGATCACGCTCGCCGCCGCCCGGACACGCGACGCGGACGTCGCGCCGACCGTCGATTTCGAGCGCAGGGCCGGCGGGCTCCGCCTTCGCGGCGCGCTCATGCTCGGTGGGATCCTGTTCTTCGAAGGGAGCGTCCTGGGCTCGGCCCCGGTGGGCGCGCACTGGACCGGCGTGTCGTACCCGCTCCTCGCGGCGCTCCTCGTGACGGCCGGTGGCGCGGCGACGTCGCTCCTCCTGGCCTCGCGGGAGCCGGCCGGCCGCCACGCGCCCACAGCGGCCGGTCTCGCAGTCGCCGTCGTGGCCGGCGCGCTGGCGGCGTGGGGGTGGGAAGGATGGGGCGCCGCTGCGGCGTTCGTCGGTGGGCACGCCGCCGCGCTCCTCCTCCTCGGCCGCGCCCTCGCGCCCGCGGGCGGAAGGCGCGGCGGGTGGACCGTCACCGTCGCCCTCGCGGTCTTCCTCCTCTTCTCCGTGCTCTACGCCTTCACGTACTTCTACGCCTTCACCTTCCCCGCATTCCAGGGCGCTGCGCCCCGGATCCTCGTCCTGGCCGGCGCCGTCCTCTTCGCGGCGACGCTCCTCGTCCCGCTCCCGCGCCCGACGCCTCCGCCCGCAGTGCGACGTCGCGTCGTCGCAGCCGCGCTCGCGACGATCGCCCTCGCCGCGGCGGTCCCGGCGTGGGTTGGGTGGCGCGAGGAGATGGAGGCGGAGCGGGGGGATCCAACGGCGGCCAGGCGGGTGGATGCGTGGGCGGCGCGGGCCGACACCGCGACCGACGGAGATGTCGCAGCCGCAGCGCCTCCCGCCGCGGAGCCCGCCCTCGAGGTCCGCGTCGCGACCTACAACGTCCACTACGGCTTCGGCGAGGATTGGCGCTACGCGCCGGAGGCAATGGCGGCGACGATCGCGGAGTCCGGCGCCGACGTCGTCGCCCTGCAGGAAGTCTCCGTCGGCCTCGCGACCGCCTACGGCACCGACCTCGCCCGCTGGCTCGGCCGTCGGCTCGGGATGCGCGTCCGATTCGCGCCGACGCTGAACGGCACCCTGGGCGACGCGGTGCTTTCCTGGCTGCCGGTCGTTGGGTTCCGCTCCGTGCCGCTCCCGCCCCACGACGCCGACAGCAAGCAGGTCGCGGTCGCGGAGATCGCTATTTGGGCGGACACGGTACGCGTGCTCGCCACGCACTTCGGGCTCTCGCCGGCCGAGCGCACGGTGCAGATCGCCGGCGTGCTCGATGCGGCGGGCGCTGGTCCCGCGATCATCGCCGGCGACCTGAACGCGGGGCCCGGTGGCAACGTTGTGCGGCGGCTCGAGGAGGCTGGGTTTCGCGATGCATTCGAGCTGGCCGGGGTGCCGCCGGCGCCGACCTCGCCGGCGATCGTGCCGGTGGAGCGGATCGATTGGATTTGGCTGCGGGGGTACGACGCTGTCGATGCGAGGGTGCTCGAGTCGACGGCGTCTGACCACCGGCTGGTGGTTGCGGTGGTGGGGGTGGGAAGGGGGCGGTGA
>CAYPGK010000043.1:0-26360 GCA_964410055.1 uncultured Gemmatimonadaceae bacterium
CCACGTTCACGTGCGGCTTCGTACGCTCAAACTTCGCCTTGGCCATGGTCTCCCCTCAAGAAGATTCCAATTGCTGGTCCCAACAGGAGCTCGCGACGGGGATTGAACCCGTGACCTCTTCCTTACCAAGGAAGCGCTCTACCACTGAGCTACGCGAGCGTAAATACAGGATTCAGCATTCAGGATCCAGCATTGCGCAGGGCATTGCCTGCGAACGCTGAATCCTGACCCCTGAATCCTGATTTGCAGAGCGGGAGACGGGACTCGAACCCGCGACCCTCAGCTTGGAAGGCTGATGCTCTAGCCAACTGAGCTACTCCCGCCCATGCGAGGAGCTGACGAAGGGACTCGAACCCTTAACCCCCTGCTTACAAGGCAGGTGCTCTACCGATTGAGCTACGTCAGCGCCAAGACAGACTATTAGTATAGGAAAGAGCGGAACACGTGTCAAGGCACCCGCTTCCAGCGTGGTCCGTGAGGGGTGTCCTCGATGATGACGCCGGCCCGGGCGAGCTCGTCGCGGATCGCGTCCGCGGTGGCGAAGTCGCGGCGCGCGCGAGCGGCCTGCCGCTCCTGGATGCGGGCGTCGACCCATGCGGCGAACTCGTCATCGACGCGGGAAGCCTCCCGGGCGAGCGGGAGGATGCCGAGGACGTCGTCGAAGCGGCCGAGGGCGTGGCGCGCCGCCTGGAGCTCGGCCGGGAGCGCGGCATGGATCTGGTCGAGGGCCGCGTTGGACTCGCGGATGAAGTTGAAGACGGCGGCGAGTGCGGCGGGCATGTCGAGGTCATCGTCGAGCGCGTCCTCGAATGCGCGGAGCGCCGAGGCGGCGACCTCCGGGAGCGCGGATGCGGGTGCGTCTTCGGCCGTGGGCGTACGCTCGAGCCGGTCCTCGAAGTCGAGGATGCGGCGAATGGCGGCCTGGGCGTGGTCGAGCCCGTCGAAGGTGAAGTTGAGCTCGTGCCTGTAGTGTGCGGACAGGAGCAGGTAGCGCACGGCGGCGGCGGAGTGGCCCTGGCCGGTGAGGTCCCGGAGGGTGAAGACGTTTCCCTTGGACTTGGACATCTTCTCGCCGTTGACGAGAAGGTGCTTGACGTGGAGCCAGAAGCGGGCGAACGGCTTTCCGGTGGCGCCCTCGGACTGAGCGATCTCGTCCTCGTGGTGGGGGAAGACGAGGTCTTCGCCGCCGGTGTGGATGTCGAAGGACTCACCGAGCTCGGCCATGCTCATGGCGGAGCACTCGATGTGCCACCCAGGGCGCCCGGTCCCCCATGGGGTTTCCCAGGCTGCGCCGACCTCGTGGTCAACGTCCTTGGCGGCCTTCCAGAGGGCGAAGTCGCGGATGTCGCCCTTCTCGTATTCGTCGGCGGCGACGCGCTCGCCGCGTCGCATCTCGGAAAGATCGACGCGCGAGAGCTTGCCGTAATCGGGGAAGGAAGAGATGTCGTAATAGACGGAGCCATCTGCGGTGACGTAGGCGTGCCCGCGGTCGATGAGGCGCTCGATGATCTCGACCATGGCGTCGACGTGCCGCGTGGCGCGCGGATAGACGTCGGCGCGACGGATGCCGAGGGCGTCGAGGTCGTCGAAGAAGCCGCGGATGACCGGCTCGGTGAACTCTTCGAGGGAGACGCCCGTGCGGTGCGCGCCGTCGATCGTCTTGTCGTCGACGTCGGTCAGGTTCATGACGAACTTGACGTCGTACCCCTTCCACTCCAGGTAGCGGTGGAGCAGATCGTTGAAGAGGAAGGTCCGGTAGTTCCCGATGTGCGGAAGCTGGTAGACGGTGGGTCCGCACGCGTACATGCGTACGAAACCGGGCTCGATCGGCTCGAACGGGTCGAGGGAGCGGGTCAGGGTGTTGTAGAATCGAAGTGCCATACCGGAGTCATCCTCTCTATCATCCGCCGTGCGTGCCATGCGCGTCGCGGTCGGCTGCGCGCGCGGCATCACGCGCGTGTGCGTCGACGAACGGGTTCTGACCTGCGCCCCAGTGAAGGGTGAGGTGCGGGAACGGGATGGCGATCCCCTCCTCGGCGAACCGGTTCATGATGCGGCGTCGAAGCTCGCGGGCCACCTCCCACTGTTTGAGCGGGAGCGTCTTGGCGATCATACGGACATCGGCGGAGTGGGTGGTGAAGCGCTGGATGCCGAGCACCTCCGGGTCTTCGAGGAGGAGCGGGCTCCACATGGGATCCGCCTTGAACTCGTCGCCGATCCGCCGCAGCACCTCGACGACGCGGTCCACATCCTCGTTCAGGGCGACCGGGATGTCGAGGACGGCGCGCGACCACGCCTTGGTCAGATTGCTGACCCGGTTGATCTCGCCGTTCGGCAGGATGTGCACGACGCCCTCGATGTCGCGCAGCGTGGTGGTGCGCAGGGTGATGCGCTCGACCATGCCGGCGATGTCGCCGACGCGAATGACGTCGCCGATCCCGAACTGACCCTCGATCAGGATGAATGTGCCGCTGATGATGTCCTTGACGAGGGACTGTGCGCCAAAGGAGATGGCGAGGCCGAAGACGCCGAGCCCGGCGAGGAGCGGCGCGATGTCGATGTCGAAGACGGTGCTGAGCACCGTGAGCCCGGAGCCGGCGACGATGAGGACGGCCGCGATGTTGTTGAGCAGGCTCGCGATGGTCCTTGCGCGCTGTTCCCTTGCGCGCTTGATGAGCGGATCCTCCTCGGCGATCTCGCGCTCGAGCCGACGGGTCATGAGGGTGACCAGCCGGTAGGCGAGAAACGCGATGAGGAAGACGATCGCGCTCTGCCCGAGTCGCGGCAGGAGGACGTGCCAGTCCAGGATCGCGGCCCAGTCGACGCGAGCCAGGGCGGCGGTGGCGCGGCCGGGGGAGAACCGGTCGAGCTGGCTCGTCACCATCCCGGGATCGAGACGCGTATTTCGGTGAGGTACCAGCCGTCCTTGCCGCGGACGAGGCCGAGGAAGACGGTGGTCGGCTGGCCGCCGTCGGTGCGCCAGATGAACTCACCGTAGCCCCGGGGCTGCGCGCCGCCGACGAATTGCACGGAGCGCCGCTCGAGGCGTGCGGTGCCGATCGACTCGAAGAGATCGCGCAGGAGCGCGGCCGCGTGGCGGTTGCCGAGGGGTCCGAACGACCTGCCGCCGATGTTGATGAAGAGGCCGCCGCGGGTGGCGAGCGCGGCGATGGCCTCGGCATCGCCGCGGGCCCAGGACTGCCTGGCGGACTCGAGCACGCGTTGGAACTCGGCGTCCTGGGCGTGTGCCGCGGCGGCGCCGCCGAGAAGGAACGCAGTCGCGAAGAAGAACGCGCGAGCGATCACCCACTCACCTCCGAGGCGCGACGGATCTCGGCCTCGATCTCGGCAACGGTCGCAACGGGGTCGGGCGACTGGAGGACGGGCCGGCCCACGACGAGGAAGTCCGAGCCGGCGCGCACGGCCTCGGCCGGGGTGGCGGTCCGAACCTGGTCGCCGGCCACGGCGCCCGCGGGCCGGATGCCGGGCGTGACGACGAGGAATTCCGCGCCGTGACGTCGCTTGAGCGCCTCGGCCTCGAGCGCGGAAGCGACGACGCCGTCGAGCCCCACCTCCGCCGCCAGGCCGGCCAGGCGCGCGACCTCCTCACGCATCGACCGCAGTTCCTTGTCCCAGACGCGTTCAATGTCGCCGGCGGTGAAGGACGTGAGCAGGGTGACGCCGAGGAGACGCGGGCCGTCGGAGCCGACGGCGTCCCTGGCTGCGTGCAGCATGGCGCCGCCGCCCGCGGTGTGAAGTGTAAGCATCGCGACGCCGAGCTCGGCCGCGGCCTCGACGGCCTGAGCCACGGTGTTCGGGATGTCGTGGTACTTGAGGTCGAGGAAGACGCTCTTGCCCCGGGCGTGGAGCGCCTCGACGATCTGGGGCCCCGACCGGGTGAAGAGCGGGGCGCCCACCTTGTACCAACCCACGGAGTCTCCGAGCCCGTCGACGAGCGAGAGGGCGGCGTCGGCCGTGGGGAGGTCGAGTGCGACGATGGTCGTAGCCATGATTGCAGGATCGGCCGGTTCAGTCGTGATGGGCGGCGCCGACGAGTTCCCGAACGTCGGCGACGCCGTGCCGGGCGCCGAAGCGGCGCAGGCCTGAGAGTACCCTCTCGGCGGCGCGGGGATCCGAAAAGCTCGCGGTGCCGATCTCCACGAGGGAGGCGCCGGCGAGGAGATACTGCAGCGCATCGTGAGCGGTGCGCACGCCTCCGACGCCGATGATCGGCACGTCGACGCGGCGTCGGGCCTGCCATACGGCGTGGACGCCCATGGGCAGGATGCCGGGTCCGCTCACGCCGCCGGTGCCGGCGCCGAGGACGGGGCGCCGGGTCTCGAGGTCGAAGAGGAGCCCCGGAAAGGTGTTGATGAGGGTCAGCCCGTCCGCGCCGGCGTCGACGGCGACCTCGGCCATGCGTCCGATGTCGGGGACATTGGGCGCGAGCTTGACGATAAGCGGCCGCTGCGTGGCGGCGCGGGCCTGCCGCACGACGTCGGCGAGCAGTTCCTCGCTCGCCGAGAAGATGGCGCCGCCCTTCTTGACGTTCGGGCAGGATACGTTCAGCTCGAAGCCCAGGAAGCCCGCTTCGCCATCGAGCGTCTCGATGACCCGAACGTAGTCCTCGACCGCGGCGCCGGCCACGTTCACCAGAACGCGGGCGCGGGTGATCGAGCGGGCCAGCCACGGCAGCTTCTCATCCCGGAATCGCTCCAGCCCCACGTTGGCCAGGCCTACCGAGTTGAGCATCCCGGCGTCGTATTCGGTCACCCGGGGCGCGGGGTTGCCGGCGCGCGGCTCGGGTGTGACGGCCTTCGTCACGATCCCGCCGAGGGCATCCAGGTCGAGGATTCCGGCCACCTCCTGACCGTATCCGCACGTGCCGCTGGCGAGGAGGATCGGGTTCTGGAAGTCGGCCCCGAAGAGTTCCTGTGCGAGCTTCACATCGGCACCCCGAACGTCAGGTCCCGTCCGCGACCCAGAGGTGCTCGTGGGTGCGGAAGAACTCGTCGATCGCATCGGCCAGGGCGCGACTCATCCGAGTCTGGAAGGTCTCGCTCCGAAGGAGCTGTTCCTCCTGCCGGTTCGAGATGAACGCCATTTCGACGAGGACCGCGGGCATGAACGCCCCGATCAGGACGCGGAATCCGGCCTGCTTGACGCCGCGGTTCGGCCCGGAGTGGAACGCAGCGATGTTACGCTGGATCACCTGGGCCAGGTCGTGGGATGCACGCAGGTAGAAATCGTTGCGCAGGGTGTTCAGGATCCAGTCGAGGTCTTCGCCGGCGGCGCCGGGCGTTTCGACCTCCTCGTACTCGACGGCGGCGTTCTCCATCTCGGCCACGCGCCGCTCGTCCTCGGTCCGGGCGGCCGAGAGGAAGAACGTCTCGAATCCGCGGACGGACCGGTTCGAAACCGAGTTGGCGTGGATGGAGATGAAGAGCGCGGCCGGGCGGCCGGCCTTCCACTCGTTGGCCATGCGCGGCCGGTCGGCGAGCGCGATCAGCGTGTCGGTCGTCCGGGTCAGGTGGACTTCGTAGCCGCCTCGCGAGAGCAGCTCATCGGCAAGACGCTTGGAGACCTGGAGGACGACATCCTTTTCCCGGAGCCCGTTGGGCCCGGGCTTGCCGGGATCGACTCCGCCGTGGCCCGGATCGATGATGACCACACGCGTGTCGGGCACCGCCGGCGCGGACCGCGCGGCGGCGGGTGCGGCTGCGGGCGCGGCGGCACCCGCGCCGTCCAGGACCTGGAGGACGTCGCCGGCGTAGCGCAGCCGATCGCCGTAGCGAGACGGGAGCCATTCGGCGAAGAACTGGTGAGGCAGGTACAGGATTCCGCCCTCGGCGTACACCGGTGCGACGAGCTGCTGCGGCCTGCCCGAGGCGAAGAAAAAGGGCGAATGCGTCTCGAAGACGATCGTGTCGCCGTAGAGCCCGATCCGCGCGCCTTCGGGCGCGGTGCGCACCTCCGCGCCGAGGCGGCGCAGCGCCGTGACGGGAAACGCCGGATGGCCCCGATGCCGTGCGAGCGGGACGACGGCGGGCTCACCCGCCCCCTCGATGCGAAGCGCCTGCGCCTGCGCCAGGAGCGGGTGCGGGGTCGCGAGCAATACGAGTGCGAGGAGGAGGCGATTCATCGCAGATCCTTGGCGGCCCTCTCGATCTCTCGCTCCGCGGTGCGGCGCTTGATGGCCTCCCGCTTGTCGTGGAGCTTTCGGCCGCGGGCGAGGGCCAGCGTCACTTTCGCGTACCCGCGGCGAAAGTACAGGTCGAGCGGCACGAGCGTGAGGCCCTTCTCCTGGACGGCGCCGATCAGGCGGCGGATCTCGCGGGCGTGGAGCAGCAGCTTGCGCGGCCGAAGAGGATCGACGTTCCAGTAGCTGGCCGGGTCGTACGGACTGATGTGCATGTCGTAGACCCAGACCTCGCCGTTTTCGACACGCGCAAACGCGCCGGCCAGGTTGACGCGCCCGGCGCGCACGGACTTGACCTCCGGCCCCGTGAGGACGAGACCGGCCTCCCACGTGTCCAGGATTTCGTACTCGTGCAGCGCCTTTTTGTTGCGCGCAACGACTTTTCGCCCATCGGTCCCGGGTTTCGCCATAGCCATGGAATCTAGCCGCACCCGGAAGCGAAAGGAAGGTCGCCGGGGCGGCTCAGTAGATGAGGACCGGCGTACCGACGTCCACCAGGTGGTAGAGGGTACGGGCGTCCTCGTTGGTCAGCCGGATGCACCCGTGCGAGATGCGCCGCTGCTCCGGGTCGGGGCGCAGCACGAGCTCAGGCTCGCTGGTGCCGTGCAGGGCGAGCTCGTAGCCGATGTAGATGGCGGAGGTGCCCAGCATACCGACTTCTCGCCGGAGCGGCGAGTTGAGCGGCGGGACCGGCTTACCCTCCTTGATGTAGGCCCAGTCGGGCTTGATCCAGACGGGGTCCTTCTCCTTGCGCTGTACGCGGAAGACGCCGCGAGGCGTATCGAACTCCCACCTGCGGCCGCCGTCCTCGAGGCGGAACCCGGTCCCGGTCCCGACCGGAGCGGACCACACGGCGCGGCGCCCGTCCATCACGTAGAGCCGATTTTCCGACAGGCGGATGACCACGTAGTACCCGTCGACCTTGAGCGGGGCATCGAGGAAGAGCTCGTGGCCGGAGTGGTCGAACGCGTCGATCGCGAATTCATCGCCCGGAAGCTGGGCGGCGCCGGGTCGTGCGGCGAGTGCTACGGCCGCCAGGGCGGCCAGGGCGGCGGAGGCTACTCTGCTCACAGCGGTCCTGCTCGTCATGCGTCCTGCTCAGCGCAATCGTTCCTTCTGCTGACGCCGGATGCGACGCATTGCAAAAACCTGTCCCACTTCGCCACCGAGGATGAAGACCATGGCCGAGTAGTAGATCCAGAGGATCAACACGACCAGGGTGGCGAGGTTGCCGTAGGTCGAGCGGTAGTCGGCGACATTGGTGACGTACCAACCGAACGCCAGTTTGAGCAACTCGAAGAGGATGGCGGCGAAGGTGGCGGCGACGACCGCGGTCCTCCACTGGATCTTCCGCGGCGGCAGGTAGCGGTACATGAGGAGGAACATCGCCCAGATCGAGAGGAATGCGACGAGCCGCCCGTAGAAGAGCTGGAAGGGGCGCGGGTCGCCGGGGGCGATCCCGAGGGCGTCCAGCCCGAAGCGGGCGACCAGCTCGATCGTCACGGTCACACCGACGTTGAGCGCGAGCAGCGTGCCGGCCGCGATGACCATTTTCATGTCGAAGAGCTTGCCGGCGATGAAGTTGCGCCCCTGCTGGATGTCGAAGACCTCCCGGAGGGCGGTCCGCAGCGTGCCGATCAGGCGAGTCGAGAACCAGATGAAGAAGAGCGTCCCGACGCTGAGCAGCCCGGTGCTCTGCTCCACGAGACTGCGAAGGATCCCGCCGACCATCGCCTGGAACTCCTCGCTGACCGGAGGCAAGCCCTCGAAGATGTAGCGCAGGAGCGTCTCGGTCGGATCGGCCTGCTGGAGGCGCAGTATGGTACCCGCGATCCCGAGCGCGGCGAGGATGAGGGGGCCGAACGCAACGAGGATGTTGAACGCGATCGCGCCGGCCAGGAAGGAGATGTTGTCTGCGTCGGCCTTGTTGTAGACGCCGCGGGCGAAATCCAGGAACGTGTCCCACGCCGACCGCATCAGGGTCCGGCCGCGCGCGGCCGACCGGTCCAGGCCGGATCGGCCGCGGTGCCGTCCGACGGCCTCACGCGCCGCCGGCTTCGCCGAGTCCGTCATGTCGAAAAGCTACCGTCGACCGGGCTGCGTCACGGGCTAGATCCCGGCAAGGCAGCTCGGGCGAGCGTCGACGCTCAGCCGACGAAGTCACCCGCGGCGGGCTCGGCTTCGCCATCGCCGGCGATGTGGCCGCGACTCCACTGTTCGCGGGCGGTCTCGACGCGGCGTTCGAGCTCCTCGCGGGTGCGCCGCGCGGCCTCGCGGCCGGCCTCGACGGCCTGACGAGCGGAGGCGACACGGTCGGTGACCTGTTCGCGGAGGTCGTCGACGGCCGATGCGACGGAATCCTGCATCTGGCGGACGGCGGATTCGGCGGTCTTGCGCCAGCGCTCGGCGCCCTCGCGGAGTTCCCGGCGCGTTTCCTTCCCCGATCGCGGCGCGAGCAGCAGCGCGGCGCCGGCGCCCAGGATCGCGCCCCAGAGGAACGCAGAAAAGCCGCCCGAGCGGCGTTCGACCACGATATACGGCAGTTCTTCGTATTCAGCCATGAGACCTCCTTCGGAGGCGCCGCGTCGGCCTGCATCGGCGCCGTGAGGGTGGATCGTGTTCCTATTCGGCCGCGACCGGCTCGTCGACGAGGGCCTTGAGCCGCTCGCGCAGCTCGGCCTCGGAGATACCGAGGATCCGCGCGGTCTTGCCGTGGTCGCCGTCCGTGAAGGCGAACGTCTTGAGCGTCACGACGCGCTGGGCCTCCTCGAGGGAGGTCCCGATCGAGATCCGGACCTCGCGCTCGTCGAGGGCCGCGTTGCGCGGCTGGAGGTCGGCGACCTCGATCTGCTCGCTCCGCGAGAGGATGACGGCGCGCTCGACCGCGTTCTTGAGCTCGCGCACGTTCCCGGGCCAGCGATAGGTCTCGATGTACTCGAGCGCACCTTCGCTGAAACCGGTGACCGGACGGTTGTGTTCCTTCGCGAAGCGCCGCAGGAACTCCTCGGCGAGGAGTCGCACGTCGCCGCCACGTTCGCGGAGCGGCGGGAGCGCGATGGGCATGACGGCCAGCCGGTGATACACGTCTTCGCGCAGCTTCCCCTTCTCCAGCGCCTGCTCCACGTCCTGGTTCGTGGCGGCGATCACGCGGATGTCGACGGAGATCTCCTTCTTGCCGCCCAGGCGCCGGAACGAACGCTGCTCGAGCGCGCGCAGGAACTTGACCTGGATGTCCGGCTCCATCTCGGCGACCTCGTCGAGGAAGAGCGTGCCGCCGTCCGCGAGCTCGAAGCAGCCAGGCTTCTCGTTGATCGCCCCGGTGAAGGCGCCCTTCTCGTGGCCGAACAGCTCGTTCTCCAGGATCTCGCGCGGAAAGGCGCCGCAGTTGATGGCGATGAAAGGCCCCTTCTTGCGCTCGGAGCGCTCGTGGATCGCCCGTGCGACGAGTTCCTTGCCGGTCCCGCTCTCCCCCGTGATCAGCACGGTGACGTTGGAGGGAGCGATCGTTTCGATGAGCCCGTAGATCCTACGCATCTCCTCGGACTCACCGATCATCTCGCCGAACCGGGTCAGCCGCTCGAGCCGGAGCTGGAGCTGACGGTTCGCGGTCTTGACCTGGTACTTGTCGAGCGCCTTGGGGATGAGGGCCTTGAGTCGCTCCAGGTCGAGGGGCTTGGTCAGGTAGTCGTAGGCGCCGCGCCGCATGGCCTCGACGGCCGAGGCGACGGTGCCGGCGCCGGTGATGATGATGACCTCGCTGTCGATCCCCTGCTCACGCATGCGGGCGAAGAGCTCGAGGCCGTCCATGCCCGGCATCTTGAGGTCGGCCAGGACGAGCCCGAATTCACCCGACTGGACCTTCTGCCACGCCTCTTCGCCATCGGTGGCCATCTCGGCCGCGTAGCCGTCGTCCGAGAGGATCATCTGTAGCCCTTCGGCGACGTGACGTTCGTCGTCGGCGATGAGGAGCTTGGGCTGAGTCATGGCGTTCTATGGTCCTCGGCCCCGGGGGGCAGTGATCGTGAAAGTATTCGCGGGCGCAACGGCGGGTCAAGCGCCGGGCACCCGTGGGAGCGAGATGACGAAAGAGGCGCCGCCATCCGGTCCACCACCGGCGGCTTCGAGGAAGACGCGTCCGCCGGACTCCTCCATGAGGGCATTTGCCACGGCCAGCCCGAGCCCAGCGCGGTCCGGGTGGGTGGAGAAGCCAGGGGTCCCGATCCGCGCGATCAAGGCCGCGGGCACGCCGGGGCCCGTATCGGCGACGTGGAGCCGGACCTCATCGGCCGTCGAGGAGGCGGAGATGCGAATCCTCCCGCCGCCGGGGAGCATGGCGTCGATCGCGTTGATGACGAGGTTCAGCAACGCGTGACGGACGGCCGCGGGCGAGGTTTCGACGAGTGCGCCGTCGCCGATCGGCTCGAAGTGGACGTCGACCCTCGAGAGACGACACACCGCTTCGAGGAGCGGCATGACCTCGGCCGTGACCTGGTCGAGCGAGATCAGGCGGATCGGTTCGCGCGACGGCCGCAGCAGGCGAAGGAGCCAGTCGACGAGCTCGTGAATTCGTCCGACCTGCGCCTCGAGGGCGTGGACGCGCTCGAGCGCCTCGTCGGCCTGGTCCGAGGCGACGCGTCGGCGGATCAGCTCGACATTGATCACCGCTGCATGGACCGGATTCTTGATCTCGTGCGCGAGATCGTCGGCCAGGCGGCTCAGGAGATCGAAGCCGTTCGCCCGAATCTGAAGCGGTGTTACGGCAAGAGTCCCAGGTTTCACCCGACGCGAGTTGCTGGTGGTGCGGCCTGCACGCCGGCCCCGGTACCGGCACGGTGAATGCGACGCAGGAATTGTTCCCCCGCGCCGAAACCCGATCGAATCAGGCGTTGACCCAGCGGCTCTCGGCGCGGGGCGCGGCGGGCGACTCGAAGCCGCGCCGCCCCATGCGCGCATAGGTAAGTCGCTTGCCGAGCTCGACGCCGGGCTGGTCGAGCGGGTCGACGTCGTAGAACGCGCCGGCGTAGACGGTGGCGATCTGGAGCAGCATGAAGAGCTGTCCGACCGTGTGTGCGTCGATGTCCGGCAGCAGGAGCGTCATATTCATGCGGCCCTCGCTGGCGAGCGCCTGGGCGGTGGCCATACGCTCGGCGTCGAGCAGTTCGCCGAGGGTGTGGCCGCCGAGGTACGAGAGCGCCTCGATGTCGGGGTAGCCGTCGGGGATCGTGAGGTCGACGGCGTGGCGGTCGACGGCTAGGAAGGTGATCGTCTTGTCGAAAGGGCCTTCCATGTAGAGCTGGACCTGCGAATGCTGGTCTGTGGCGCCGAGGGCCTTGACGGGCGTGGGTCCGCGGAACACCTCCGCGCCCGAGCGATCGTGGCGCTTGCCCAGGCTCTCGGCCCAGAGCTGGCGGAACCAGTCGGCGATGGCGTAGAGGCGGTCGGCGTAGGCCATCATGACGTGGATCGGCGCGCCCTCCTCGGTGTCGGCCAGGTACTGGAGCGCGGCGAAGAGCGCGGCAGGGTTGGCGCCGAGCTCGGTCGTTTCACAGCGCTCTTCCATGACCCGGGCGCCCTCGAGGAGGGCGTCTACGTCGATCCCGACCAGGGCGGCGGGGAGGAGTCCGACGGCGGAGAGGACGCTGAATCGGCCGCCGACGTTGGGCGGGATCGGGAACGCCGGGATCCCTTCCCTGTCTGCGATCTCGCGGAGCACGCCACGCTCGGGGTCCGTGGTGAAGACGAAGTGACGGCGGCACGCGTCGTCGCCGAGTGCACGGATGAGGCGGTCCCGGACGATGAGGAACTGGGCCATGGTCTCGGCGGTCGTGCCGGACTTGCTCACGACGTTGAAGAGCGTGCGAGACGGGTCCAGCCGGTCGAGGAGTGGCGCGATCGTCGACGGATCGACGTTGTCGAGGACGTAGAGCCGCGGCCGGCCGCCGCGGGCGTCCTCGTCGAGCTCGTTCCACCGGGGCGGAAGCAGCGCCTCGCGCAGGGCGGTGGTCCCGAGGGCGGAGCCGCCGATGCCCAGCACGACGACGGCGTCATAGCGGCCCTCGACGTCCCGGGCGAAGGCGCGGATCTTCTCGACGACGTCCCTTTCGTGGGCGAGCCGGTAGAAGCCGAGGCGGCCCTCGTCGCGCTCCCTGGAGACGTCGTGGTGGATGGCGCGGAACCGGTCGGCAAGGCCGGCCAGGCGATCGGGCTCGACTCCGCGGCCGCCCAGGTGCGGCGCGAGCATGTTGTTGTAGTCGAATACGATGGATCGCATCATCGTGACACTCTGGCGGATTGCGTGGTTGGCCGGGCAGCGGGTGGCGCGGGCGGACGCAACGCCCGTGCCCGGCGACTCAGATGTCGATGGCCAGGCCGTCGTAGGCCGGCTCGATGCCGACCGGCAGCTCCGCGAGCAGGTCGGCGTGGCGCACCTGGTGCGTGAGGTGGATCAGGTACGTGCGCTCGGCGCCGATCGACATGGCGACCTCCACGGCCTCCTCGATGGTGAAGTGCGTGGGGTGCGGCCTGCCGTAGCGGAGCGCATTGAGCACCAGGACGCGCACGCCCTCGAGCGCGCGCATCGTTTCATCGGGGAGGACCTTGGCGTCGGTGATGTAGCCGAGCTCGCCGACCCGAAAACCGTAGACGGTCGCGCTGCCGTGGGGCACGGGGAGCGGGAGCATGCGGAACCCGGCGACCTCGACGGGCTCGAGCCCGTGGTACACGTTGAGCGCGATGTCCGGACGCGTGGTCCCGTCCGCCACGCGGTACGCCGAATCGAAGATGTAGGGGAACCGGGTGCGGAGCAGGTCGGCGCAAACGGGATCCGCCCAGACGACGACGTCGCGCTTCGAATAGACGGAGAATGCACGCAGATCGTCGATCCCGTGGACGTGGTCGGCGTGGGCGTGCGTGTACCACACGGCGTCGACGGAGTCGACGTTCTCGCGCAGAAGCTGGATCCGGAGCTCGGGCGGCGTGTCGATGAGGAGCCTGCGCGCCCCGTCGTCGCTTTCGAGGAGCGCGGCGTGACGGGTGCGCTGGTCCCGCGGGTCGGTCGAGGTGCAGGTGGCGCAATCGCACCCGATGACCGGAATGCCGAACGACGTGCCGGTGCCGAGGAAGCGAAGCCTCACAGCGCTTCCACCCGGAGCATGTTGGTGGTGCCGCGCACGTGGAACGGCACGCCGGCCGTGACGACGATCCTCTGGCCAGGGCTGGCGATCCCCTGCGACACGAGGAACTCCCGGGCACAGTCGAGCATGGACTCGTAGGCGATCTCGCCGTGGCAGAGCACGGGGATCACGCCCCAGCAGAGGGCGAGGTGCCGGTACGTGCGGATCTGGTCGCTGACGCCGATGACGGGCACGGGCGGCCGGTAGCTCGAGACCAGGCGCGTGGTGAATCCGCTCCGGGTCAGCGTCACGACGGCGGGCGCGCCGAGGAGCCGGACGGCCTCGACGGTCGCCGCGGCAATGGCGTGCTCGGTCGGCGTCGCGCCGGCGCGCAGGTGCCCGAAGGTCGGGATGTCGTACTTGGGCCCTTCCTCGAAGGCGTGGCTGCGCTCGATCTCGCTGGCGATACGCACCATCGCCTCGACGGCGAGGACCGGGTACTTCCCGACGGCCGTCTCGCCGGAGAGCATGACGGCGTCGGTGCCGTCGAAGACGGCGTTGGCGACGTCGCTCGCCTCGGCGCGGGTGGGGCGCGGCGCCTCGATCATCGACTCGAGCATCTGCGTGGCCGTGATGACCGGCCGGCCGTACAGGTTGGCGAGCTGGATGATCTTCTTCTGCGCCATCGGCACCTGCTCGAAGGGGAGCTCGACGCCGAGATCGCCGCGCGCGACCATGACGGCGTCGCTGGCGACGAGGATACGCTCGATGTTCTCGAGGGCGGTGTCCTTCTCGATCTTGGCGATGATGAGCGGCCCGTCGGGGATCCGGCTGCGCAGGTCGAGGATGTCCTCGGCGCGCTGGACGAAGGAGAGGCCGATGTACTCGACCTCGGCCTCGAGGGCGAACTCGAGGTCGGCGAGGTCCTTGTCCGTGAGCGCCGGCGCACTGACCTGGATGCCGGGCAGGTTCATCCCCTTCCCGGAGAGGAGCAGCCCGCCGCGGACGACGCGGCAGTAGACGCGGGGCGCGGAGACGTCCTCCACCCTGAGCTCGAGGATGCCGTCGTCGAGGAGGATCCTGTCGCCCGGGGAGACGTCGCGGGCGAGGGCCTCGAAGGTCGTCGGCAGCTCGCCGGGCGCGGCGTGGTCTTCGGGGGCGAGGACGACGCCGGAGCCCTCGACGAGGTCGACGGGCTCGGGGAGGCGGCCGATGCGGATCTTCGGGCCGGCCAGATCTGCGAGGATCGCGATCGGCTTGCCGAGCTCCTCGCCGGCTTCACGGACCCAGCGGACGACCTGGCCGTGGGATTCGGCGGTTCCGTGGGCGAGGTTGAGTCGGAAGACGTCGACGCCGGCGCGGGCGAGGGCCAGGATCGTGTCGGGCGCGGCCGTCGCCGGCCCAACGGTGGCTACGACTTTGGTACGCAATCGATACCTCTTGAAGCTGACACACGTGCCGGTACGAGCGCGGGGCGGAGCGTCCCCCGCTCCGCGGTGTGCTGCGTCGCGGGGCGCGACTCGCCCGAGCCGTCCGGCGGCGCCGGCCGCGAGGGCCGGCCCGGAGTATATCCCCGAGGTCCAACGAGGATATCGCTTCACTCGCCGGGAATCCAGACCCCCGGGCGGAAGCGTGGCGCCAGCCGTACGGGGTGGGACCGCAACCGGCAAGGCGCGGCCGTCCGGCGGCTGTGGCAAGACCGGACCGAATCCTCTACCTTCTTGAGTCGATCGACCTCTCGGGCGGCCGACCGCCGCCTGCGCGGCGGGTATCCTAATGGTGCGGCGGCAGTGGGCGCAAACGCGGCGAAGTCGCGCGCATGTCACGGGGGATGATGCAATACATCACGACGGAGCGGGGGCTGGAAGAGGTGGCGCAGAGCGTCGGCGCGGAGGGCGCCCTCGCGGTCGACACCGAAGCTGCAGGGTACCACCGGTATTTCGACCGGGTGTGCCTGGTCCAGATCTCGACGCCCTCGGCCACTTACGTGATCGACACGCTGGCGGTGGATGATCTCGAATCGCTGCGGCCCGCGTTCGAAGGCACGACGCCGGAGGTCGTCTTCCACGATGCGGATTACGATCTCCGGCTCCTTTCGCGGGACTTCGGGATTCGCGTGCATGGCCTTTTCGACACGAAGATCGCCGCGCAGTTCCTGGGCGAGCCCTCGATCGGGTTGGCGAGCCTGGTCGAGAAGTACCTGGGGATCCGTCTTGCGAAAGCGTTCCAGCGGGCCGACTGGGCGCAGCGTCCGCTCCCGGTCGAGATGCTCGAGTACGCGGCCGAGGACACCCGGCACCTGCTGCCGCTGCGTGACCTGCTGCGCGCGGAGCTGGAGCGCCGGGGCCGGCTGGCGTGGGCGGAGGAGGAGTTCCGGATCCTGGAGGAGGTCCGGTGGACCACGGCCCCCGCGGACCCGGACGCGTATCTTCGTTTGAAAGGGACCCGTGACCTCCGGCCGCGACAGCTCGCGATCCTGCGAGAGCTGTACGCGTGGCGCGAGGAGGTCGCACGGGAGCGGGACGCCGCGCCGTTCCGCGTCCTGACGAACGAGGCGATGCTCGAGATCGCCCGCCGTGCGCCGGAGACGACGAAGGCGCTCGCGATGGTGCCGGGCACGCCGCGCTCGCTGGCCAGCCGCCACGGCCGGGAGGTGCTCGCCGCGATCGAGCGCGCCCGCGCACTCCCGGAAGAGGCGCTCCCCACTCGCCCGCGCGGCACGGGCCGGCCACCGCCGGATCCCGTGTTCGATGCGACGCTGGAACGCCTGCGCGCGGTCCGCGACGAAGTGGCGACGTCGCTCGGGCTCGACCGCGGCTTTCTCATGCCCCGCGCTCAGCTCGAGGAGCTCGCGCGGCTGCGGCCGGGATCGGTCGAGGAGCTCGCGGAGGTGCCGGGGCTGAGGCGGTGGCAGGTCGAGGCGCTCGGAGAGCGGATCGTCGATGCGATCGCCGGGTAGCGGCCGGAAACGAAACGGGGAGCGCTCTAATCCCGGCTCCCGAACCGCAGGGTGACGCCGAAGATGTGGGCGGCGCCGAGGGGGCCGAGGGCGCGGTAGGCGTAGTCGAGGGTAAGGCCGTCGAGGACGAGGCCGGCGCCGGCGACGATCGGATCGCGCGCACCTTCGCCGGCGCTCCCGTCGTACCCGATGCGCCCGACGAGTGCGGAGGCGCCGGGTCCGATCGCGCCGACCTCGATCCCGCCGAGGGGCGAGACGGCGCCGCGCTGTTCCAGCGCCTCGGCGACGATCACCGTCCGCAGCCCACGGGGGCCCTCGAGTCGGAGCGCCGCGCCGGCGCGCAGCATACGCGGGAGCGGCGAGGCCCGGCCTGGTCCGATGTCCGCGCCGAGGTTCTGTAGCGCGGTGCCCAACGCCACCCGCCCACCCCACACCTCCATCCCCACGCCGAGGTCGAATGCGCTGCCCACCGAGGACGCCTCTGCGAGTTGGAGCCGGAGCAGCTTCGCGGCCGCGCCGACCTCGACCCTCCCCGCCACCCTCACACCGTACGCCGCAGTGAAGGCCAGCTCGCCGCCGCCCACGCGCTCGCCGGTCGGGAGGCCGATCTCCCCGCCCGTCGACGGATCCGGCTCGAACACGTCGACTTCGCCATAATTGAGGAACTGCGCGCCGAAGCCGAGGGAGCCCGGGCCGAAGCGGGTGGCGAGCGCCGCCGTCCCGACGCCCGCTTCGACCGGGAGCGTCCGGTAGGCAAACGCCGCGGCGGCATCGGCGCTCGAGAGGCGGGCCGGGTTGTAGAAGACGCTGAGCGGGTCGGCCAGGGGCGCGTAGGCGCCGCCGAGCGCGAGGGCGCGGGGCGCCGGCGCGACGCGGAGCACGGCAGCCGCGGTCGCGCCCGGGTCCTGCGCCGCGGCGGCCGGGGCGCAGACGGCGACCGCGGCAAGGACGAACGGCGCGAGACGGGCGGGGCGTGGAGGGCGCGCGCTCATGGCCGGAGCACGAAGACCTTGCGCAGCACCGTTTCGCCCGCGACCTCCACGGCGAGGATGTATGCGCCGTTGGCAACGGGGCGGCCGCGGTCCGTGTCCAGCGGCCAGGCGGTGAGGAGGTCGCCGATCTCATGATCGGCGAAGGTGCGCACCCGCTCGCCGGTGATCGAATAGACCGCGATCGAGCGGGGGCGCTGCACGTAGTTGATGATGAGGCGTCCGCTCCGGACCGGGTTCTCGGAGAGGTTGACGACCTCTCCGCCCGGGAGCGTACCCTCGGGGCGCAGGCGCCGCACGGCCGCCGCCGCATCGAGCTTGCCGTACCCCCACTGAGCATTGGGTACGGTGCCGTGCGGCTCGCCCGTACGCGGCGCGGCGGTGAAGGCATCCCGCCGGGCGGACGCGGTCAGGACCCCGCGCGCCTGCTCCGGCGTGAGCCTGGGGTCGATCTGGAGGAGGAGCGCGGCGACTCCGGCCACGAAGGGCGCGGCCATGCTCGTCCCCAGGAGTGCGGCGTGCACGCCGTCCTCTTCGACGAGCCAGGAGACGCCATCGAAGGTCGACCCCTCGGCCGCGCGTGCCGAGACGACGACCTTGCCCGGCGCGGCGATCTCCGGCTTGAGCACGCCATCGCGCCTCGGGCCGGGGCTGCTGAAGGAGGCGATGTCGCCGGTGGGCTCGCGGAATGGGAAGCTCTGGACCGCGCCGCCGACCGTCCGCCACTCCTGCCGCGTCACGTACCCGGCCACCGCGAGGACGCGGGTGGCCGTGGCCGGCGAGCCGACCAGGTGCGTGTTCGTGGTCCCGCCCTCGAGCCTCGCGAGCTCGACCGGGTTGTCGAAGGTGCCGCCGATCAGCCACAGGTGGTAGGTGCCTGGCCCGGCGCCCCTGGCCTTGCGCACGCGGATGGTCCACTCCCCCGCATCGGGCGGCGCGGCGGGATCCTCATCTGCGATCGCGATCAACGCGACGTGGTCGCCGTTGGTGGCCTGCGGCCCGCCGACGGCGTTCAGGATGCCGATCGTCCCGCCGGGCGTCTGGACGAGCGCGCTGTCGCCGGCGGCGGCCACGAGACTGTCGCCGCGGGGCGAGACTATGGTGACGGTCAGCGAGTCCTCGCCCTCGTACCAGATCTCGAGCACCGCGCCGTCGTTCAGCGCGCCCGCGCGAGGCGAGTATGGCGGCACGACGAGCGTGTGCGTCGCGGCGGCGCCGGTCGTGAGTGTGCCCATCGCGTGCGACGGCGCGCGCACGAAGGGCGGCGTCTCGTTCTCGTTCACGCCCTGGTTCCCCGCCCCGGCCACGATCAGCCGGCCAGGACCCGCGAGGGCATCGAGGCCGCGCTCGAGCAGCGTGCTACCATCGTGCGGGCCGGCCTGCGTGCTGACCGAGAGGTTCACGACCGCGGGGCGACCGAGCGCTTCGGCGCGGGCGAAAATGTAGGCGACGCCCTCCAGGAGCTGGTCGCTGGTGAAGCCGTCGTCACCGGCGCGAACGACGATCAGATCCGCCTCGGGCGCCACCCCGACGTAGCGGTAGGCAGGCAGGTCGTTCCCGGTCGCGGAACCATCGCCAGCGGCGATCCCGGCCACGTGCGTGCCGTGGCCGACGCGGTCGGTGATCGGGCAGCTCCCGGCATCGATCTCGGCGGCGACGCACTCGTGGCCGTAGTCCAGGAGGTTGCCGCCGACGGCGCCGGGCGGCCGCCCGTCCGCAGCGCCCTGGTCCCACGCGTACAGCACACGCGTGCGGCCGCTCGCGTCGCGGAAATCCTCGTGCGCGAGATCGAGCCCCGTGTCCACGATCCCGATCACGACGCCGCGGCCGGTGAGGCCGAAGAAGCGATCGCCATCTCGGCGGCGCAGGCCTTCGACGCCGATCCCCGTGATGGCGGTGTCGCTCGGCGTGGCAGCGGACAGTTCCGCGGCGAGTGCCTCGGGGGCGTGTGGTTCCGCCGTGTATCTGCGGGGTTCGCGCGACGCTGCGGTGGTTGGCGGTGCGGCGGACGCGGCCGGCGCAAGGGGTCGGACGACCTCCGGCGTGAGCCGGACGGCCGCTTCGACGAACCGCACCGACGGATGGGCCGCGAGTGAGGGGAGCGCGGCGAGCGGGACGCGGGCGGTCACGACGTCGCCTGCGCGCACGCCGATGCGCGCGCCGGCCTGCCGCAGCTCGGCCTCGCCGGCCTGGGCGACCCGCACCAGGACGTGGACGTAGGGCTCGCCGCCGATGCGGGTCGTCGCGCCGAGTGTGAGGGTCGCGCGCCCGGGGGCGCCGGGCACGGTAATCGCCGCGCGCGTCGTGTCGACCGGGGCCATCGTCGCCCAGCGCGACAGGCGCAGAGCGGGGTCGAGGCGCGAGGGCTCCTGCGCCGCCGCGCTCCCCGCGAGGAGGACGAAAAAGGCCGCCAGCAGTGGCGATCGTAGCATGGATGGGTGGCGTGCGTGCCGAGGGTCGGATCCGGGCGAACAAGGTAGACGGCGCCCGGCGTCGGGACAAGCAGGGCTTCGCGCTACGCGCTCACGACCCCCACGGATCGAAGCCGAAGGCGAGATACTCGCCGGGGCGGGCCTCGAGCGCGTCGGCGGCGCGGTCGAGCTGCTCGATCGTCTCCTCGTCCTCACCCGTCCCGCGCGCTGCGTCGCGGATCGCGTGCAGCAGCGCCCGGACCTGGTCGGGCTTCAGGAGGACGTAGGACTGGGGGTCCTGCCGATCGTCGCCGCGGGCCTGGACCACGAGGTCGACGAGATCGGTTTCGCGCGATATCTTCCAGACGTCGCCGGTCTTCTTGAGGAGCTTGTCGGCGACCTTGACGTCCGCGTGAAGCGCGTGGACCAGACGGCTGACCTCGCGGTCCGCGGCCTCGGCGCGCTGGCGGCCGAAGCGGCGGCCGAGCGACTCGGCATCGCCGCCCTCGTGTCGGTCCATCACGCGCGCGAGCAGCTCGCCGACGTGGGCGTACATCCCCAGGACCACGGGGACCGGATCCATCGCGATTCGCATAGGCAGTCTCCATCGTATGTTCGCACCGCGCCGACGCGCGGCAAGGGCAATGCCGCGGGGAAGGATGCCCCGCACCGGCTGGATCGTCAACCGAGAGGAGACCTACATGAAGTTCTTCCGTACCATCGGCCCGGTCGCGGTCGCGGCCGTCGTGCTCGGCGCATGCGAGCCGGCGAAGTACCAACTGATGCCGCTGGAGGAAGCCAAGTTCCACCCGCCGAGCCCGCTGGTCGTCCAGGTGCACGGGCCGGCGCAGCCCGTGCCGGGCGTGCCGGAGGGGCCCGTC
This sequence comes from uncultured Gemmatimonadaceae bacterium, assembly GCA_964410055.1. Lineage (GTDB taxonomy): Bacteria > Gemmatimonadota > Gemmatimonadetes > Longimicrobiales > RSA9 > CALBZE01. The sequence goes on from CAYPGK010000043.1 coordinate 20,552, forward strand.
CGCGTCGGGGAAGCGGTGTGGCAGTCGAGCGGGATCGTCTACAACCTGCCGAACAACTTCGTGCGGCCGGTCGCGACGCTCGATGGCGTGATGTTCCATTCGCTGGCCTGGAACCAGGAGCCGTTCGACCGGCTGTTCGTGCCGGTGCGGGGGGCGGCCGGGAGCTGGATGGAGCTGCTGCAGGTCTTCTGAGCCGGCAGCCTGCACAAGCGTCGAGAGGGCGTCGAGCGGTACGATCCGCTCGACGCCCTCTCTTGCATCCGGCCCGATCCGGTCGCGGGAACGCTTCGCGCGACGAGCGCGGATGCGTCACGTTCCGGCCCGAGTCCGTCCGGCTGCGGGCACGCCCCTCAGCTCGCAGGCCGTGCGCCCTTCAGGTTCGCGTCCAGCCACTCCGTCATCATCGTGTACAGGTGCAGCGACGTGTTGCCGCCCGAGATGGAGTGGTTCTTGTTCGGGTAGAGCATGAAATCGAACTGCTTGCCCGCGTCCTGCAGTGCCTGGGCGAGGTACACGGCGTTCTGGAAGTGCACGTTGTCGTCCAGGGTGCCGTGGACCAGGAGGAGCCGACCGGTCAGGCCGGCGACGTGCTCCGTCGGCGCGCCGTCGCGGTAGCCCTCGGGGTTCTCCTGAGGCGTGCGCATGAAGCGCTCGGTGTAGATCGTGTCGTACAGGCGCCAATCGGTCACGGGCGCGACGGAGATGCCGGCGCGGAAGACGTCCCCGCCACGGCCCATCGCGAGCGCGGTCATGTAGCCGCCGTAGCTCCACCCCCAGATCCCGATGCGCGACGCGTCGACGTACGGCAGCGAGGCAAGGTACCGCGCGCCGGCGATCTGGTCATCCGTCTCGATCTGGCCCAGCCGCAGGTACGTGACCTTCTTGAATTCGCTGCCCCTTGCCCCGGTCCCGCGGTTGTCGATGCTCACCACGATGTAGCCGCGCTGGGCGAGGGCCTGGTGCCAGAGGTAACGCGTGCCGCCCCAGGCGTCGAGGACCGTCTGCGAGCCCGGGCCACCGTAGACGTACATGAGGACCGGGTAGCGCTGCGAGGGATCGAAGTTCGGCGGCTTGATCATCCAGCCGTTCAGTTCGACGCCGCCCTCTGTCGTGAAGGTGAAGAACTCGGGCGGCCGCGCACCGGCGCGCTCGAGCTCGCGAGCGACGCGCGCGTTGTCGACCAGAGGACGGACGAGCCGTCCGTCGGCCTCGTGCAGCCGCGCCAGCGGCGGGACCGCAGCGCTCGAGTAGGTGTCGATGAAGAGGCTGAAGTCGGGGCTCAGGTTGATCGAGTGAGAGCCCGGCTCGCGCGTGAGCCGTTCGATGGCGCCACCATTCAGCGGGACGCGGTAGAGGTGCCGCTCCAGCGGGCTCGCCTCGGCGGCGGCGAAGTAGACCCAGCCGTTGGCTTCGTCGACGCCGTAGAAGGCGGTCACGTCCCACTCTCCCGACGTGAGCTTGCGGACCTGGCGGCCTTCACGGTCGAAGAGGTAGAGGTGGTTGTAGCCGTCTCGCTCGCTCGACCAGACGAAGCGCTCGCCGCCGGCGACCCAGGTGAGGTCGTCGTCGACGTCGACCCACCGCTCATCCGTGTCGGTCATGATGACCCGGGCGCGGCCGGTCCGCGCGTCCGCCAGCATCACCTCGATCCGGTTCTGGTGCCGGTTCAGCCGCTGGATCACCAGCTCGTCGGGCGATGCCGCCCAATCCATGCGCGCCAGGTAGACGTTGGTGTCGGAGCCGGTGTCCATCCAGACAACGTCGCCATCCGCAATAGACACCACGCCGATCCGTGCGATCGAGTTCGCCTCGCCCGCCTTCGGGTAGCGCAGCGGGATCGGCTCGGAGTACAGGCCGAGGTCGTCGATCATGTAGAAGGTGCGGACCGGGCTCTGGTCGAGGCGCCAGAATGCGATCTTCGTCCCGTCCGGGCTCCAGCGCCAGCCGTCGCGCAGCCCGAGCTCCTCCTCGTAGACCCAGTCGAAGGTGCCGTTGATGATCGTCTCGCTGCCGTCGGCCGTGAGCTGGGTTTCCGTGCCGGTGGTCAGGTCCGTGACGAAGATGTCGTGGTCGCGTACGAAGCCGACCTTGGTCCCGTCGGGCGAGAACTTGGCGAACATCTGCCACCCGGGCCGGGTCGAGACCGGCGTGAGTCGCTTTGCGGCGATGTCGTAGACGTAGTACGTCCCCTTCGTGTTCTGCCGCCAGACGCGCTGCGTGTTCGTGAAGATCAGGACCTTCGTCTCGTCCGCCGAGAAGCGGTACGCCTCGATCGCGATCGGGTCGCGCGCGCCGGGCGGGACCAGTGTCGTGCCGTCGATCAGGAGCGTCCGCTCGCCCGAGCGCGCATCCTCGATCCAGAGGTCGGTCGCGCCGGTGCGCGCGTTGCGCTCGACGATCGTGTAGCGGCCGCCGTCGCGCAGCCACTGACGCGGCGCCAGACCCTGGAGACGGAAGTCGTTCGAGGCGAAGATCCGCTCGACCGTGATCCGCTGCTGCGCCTGCGCCGGAGCTGCCAGCGCCGCGAGTGCGAGGCCGACGCCGACCGTGAATACGGGTAGACGGATAGTCCTCATCGTGGTCCGTGGTGCCGGGTGGAACATCGCCGCGGACCGGGCCGCGGCGGACGTGGTGTTCGAAGGTACGCGGTGCGATCGGAAAAGTGCCCGGGTGCGACGTCGGCCGCAAGCCGTGCGCTCGCACCAGTCGTGTCGGGGAAACCGTGCCGGTGCGCGGAGTCGGGGCGGACCAAACGCACGCGGGGCCGGACAGACGCCCGGCCCCGCGCATCGCCGTGGACAGCTTCGACTTTACCGGCTCAGTCTGCCCACCGGTCCCGGCCGCGTGGCATCAGCCGCACTCGCTGTAGCCGCACGAGAAGCACTTCACGCACCCCTCCATGTACTGGAGGTCCGAGGAGCACTCGGGGCAGGTGCCGAGGAATGCCTCTCCGGAGTCGTAGTGGCCGAGCTCGAGCTGCGGCGCGGGCGCGGCGACGGCGGCCGGCGCGGCGAGCGGCTGCTGCGCCACCGGGAGCAGCTCCTGTTGCACGCCGGCGCGCTCGGCCTCGTAGAGCGAGAGCGCCTGGGCGACGGCGTCGGGCATCGAGAGCACCTTGTTCGGCCCGAAGCCGACGGCGCGGTCGCACGAGATGCCACGCAGTTGCTGGATGATGTCCGCCATCGAGATTCCGCTGCGCAGCGACAGCGAGATCAGGCGGCCGATCGCCTCCGCGTCGGCCATCGCGGCGCCGCCGGCCTTGCCGAGCGTCGCGAAGACCTCGAACGGACGGCCCTGCTCGTCCTGGTTGATCGTGACGTACAGGTCGCCGAGCGGGCTCGGCATGCGGTACGTCTTCCCCGCGAGCATCTGCGGGCGGTTCCGCTTGTGGCGACGCTTCTGGTTGCGCTCCTCGGCCTCCAGGAGCTGCGCGCGGAGCTGATCGATCTCGTGCTCCAGCTCGTGGATCCGCTCGCGCGCGTCGGCGAGCGCCGCCTCGGTGTCGGGCGACGACGTCGCCTCCGAGCCCGCGACCTGCTTGGCCGTCTTCCCGGTCGAGAGCACCTGCATCGGGCGGCTACCGTCACGGTAGACGGTCACGCCCTTGCAGTTCAGGTCGTACGCCTGGATGTAGATCTTCCGCACGTCCTCCCGGGTGGCGTGCTCCGGGAAGTTGCACGTCTTCGAGATTGCCGAGTCCACGTGCTCCTGGAAGGCGGCCTGCATGCGGATGTGCCACTCGGGGGTGACGTCGTGCGCCGTCACGAAGACACGCTGCACGTCCTCCGGCACCTCCGGGAAGTGGATGTGCCCCTCCTCGGCGATGCGCCGCATCAGCTCCTCGGAGTACCAGCCCTGCTCCTTCGCAATGCGGACGAAGTCCTCGTTCACGTCCGGCATCAGCACGCCCGCCTGGTTGCGCATGAAGGCGACGGCGAAGAGCGGCTCGATCCCGCCCGAGCAGCCAGCGATGATCGAGATCGTGCCCGTCGGCGCGACCGTCGTCGTGTTGCAGTTGCGCAGCTTGCGCATCGGGCGGATGCGGTTGCCGTCGGCGTCGCGGGCGCAGGTCTCGTCCGGGCCCCAGATGCTCTCTTCCCAGGCCGGGAACGCGCCGCGCTGCTCGGCCAGCTTCTCGGATGCGTTCTTCGACTCGTCGTCGATGAACGCCATGACCTTGCGGCCGAGCTCGACGCCTTCCTCGCTGTTGTAAGGCACGCCCACGCGCGCGAGGAGGTCGGCCCACCCCATGATCCCGAGCCCGATCCGGCGGATCTTGTGCGCGAGCTCGTGGATCTGCGGGAGCGGGTACTGGTTCGCGTCGATCACGTTGTCCAGGAAGTGCGTCGCCAGATGCACCGCCTGGCGCAGCCCGTCCCAGTCGATCTTCTCGTCGACCGGCGCATGGGCCGGCGCGTCCAGCTTCGCGAACGCGCCCACGTTCACGGAGCCGAGGTTGCAGACGTCGTAGGGGAGGAGCGGCTGCTCGCCGCACGGGTTCGTCGCCTCGTAGCTCCCCAGCTTCGGGACCGGGTTGTAGTGGTTCGCCCGGTCGATGAAGAAGACGCCCGGCTCACCCGTGCTCCACGCGCCCTCGACGATCAGGTCGAAGATCTCGCGCGCGTCCTCGTGCCCGACCACCTCGCCGGTGCGCGGGTTGAGCAGCGGGTACTTCTCGCCCTTCTTGAGCGCCTCCATGAAGGCATCCGTCACCGCCACCGAGATGTTGAAGTTCGTGATCTGCGTGACGTCGCTCTTGCAGGTGATGAACTCCCGGATGTCCGGGTGATCCACCCGCAGGATGCCCATGTTCGCGCCGCGGCGCGTGCCGCCCTGCTTGACCACCTCCGTCGAGGAGTCGTAGAGGCGCATGAAGGAGACCGGCCCGCTCGCCACGCCCGAGGTCGAACGCACGAAGTCCCCGGCCGGACGCAGGCGGCTGAAGGCGAAGCCCGTCCCGCCGCCCGACTGGTGCACCAGCGCCATGGAGCGCAGCGTGTCGTAGATCCCGTCCCGCCCGTTCGAGAGCGTGTCCTCGACCGGGAGCACGAAGCACGCGCTGAGCTGCCCAAGCGGACGCCCGGCGTTCATCAGCGTCGGCGAGTTCGGCTCGAAGATCCGTTGCGTCATCATGCGGTAGAACTCGCGCGCGAGCGCGTCGACCGCACCATCGCTCGCCCCGTACTTCGCATCCTGCTCGGCGATCACCCGCGCGACCCGCCAGAACATCTGCTCGGGCTCCTCGATCGGGTTGCCCTGCTCGTCCTTCTTCAGGTAGCGACGCGACAGGATGATCCGCGCATTCTCCGAGAGCGCGGCGGGCGGCAGGTCATCGGGCATTTCGTCGGGCCCGGGCATGGCGAACAACTCCGGGTCCGCCGGGCGAGTCTGGTTGCGATCCATGATCTCCTCGGACTGGAACGGGAACTCTGGGGCCAACACGGCGAACAGCAAAAGACTACAAAAAGCGAAAGCGCTTGGACTTGTCGAGATGATCGGGGTGAAAGCCCCGCCAACGCTCGGATCCCGGCAGCGGGCACCCAATATGTTGTGGGGAGCCCATGATAATGCCCCGACATCTTGGGGTCAAGGGGCTTGACCGGGGGTGCAATTGTTGTACCCCGGAGGGGGTGGAACGGCTCCGTGGGGGTGTGGAAAAAATGGATAAATTGTGGGGTGGTGGGGGGTTGGGGGGGGTGTCAGGTATCAGGTATCAGGTATCAGGTATCAGGTATCAGGAGTCAGGAGTCAGGAGTCAGGTATCAGCAACTGTATTCCGGCAGGGCCGGATTCCAGGGTGTCTGGGTTC
>CAYPGK010000044.1:0-25648 GCA_964410055.1 uncultured Gemmatimonadaceae bacterium
GCCTACCGCGACTAGGCCCCGACCTCCGCCATCGCGCCCGCTTCGTCGACGATCAACTCGAGCTGCTCGGCCCGGTGGTCGCACGTGTGCCGCGCGAGGATCGTCTCGAGACCGCGCTCCGCTAGCCGCGCCCGTGCCTCCTCGTCTCGAGCGAGACGCAGGATCTGCTCGCGCATCTCGGCCGGCGTACGCGCCACCAGGTAGTCGACTCCCTCGCGGAACAGGCCCTCCCGGTCCGGCCACGGCGTCGAAAGCAGCGGGATCCCGCACGCCAGCGCCTCGAACGGACGGATCGTCGGAATCCCGGGTAGCCGCTCGAGGTACGGACCCCGCGGGATGTGCAGCGTCATACGAGCTCGCGCGAACACCTCCGGCACCTTGTAGTTGGCGACCCACCCTCGAAAGTCGATCCCCGCATCCCGTATCTCCCGCAGTGCACCCTCCGGGTAGCGCACGCCGTGCACGGCGAAGCGCAGCTCCCGCAGGTGACTCGCCGAGCCGACCAGGTACTCGCGGATCTCGCGCGTGCGCTCGTCGTCGCCCCAGTTGCCGATCCACACGACATCGTCCGTCTTCTCCGCGTCGAGCGGACGGAAGACCGTCGTGTCCGCCGCCTCGTGGAACGTCCAGACCCGCGGAACCCCGAAATCCCGACGGTAGACCTCGGCGAGCGAGCGGCCGTAGGCCAGCACCCCGTCGTAGTGCCGCAGGTTGAAGCGAGCGATCTCGTGCGGCGCGCTGCACGGCCGGTGATGCGTGTCGTGGAAAAGGAGCAGGTAGTCCCCACGGCGGTGGCGCACGTGCCCGACCGCGCCGACCAGCTCCGGCTCGTTGAACTCGTGCACCAGGACGACGTCGGCACCGCGGGTCAGCTCGTCGACCTCGTCCAGGATCCCGCTCCACTCGCCGTACATGCGGATCTCGATGTCCGGGAACCGCCGCGCGAACTCGACGATCGGGCCCGCACCGTGATCGCGGTACAGCTCATCGCACGACCAGCTCCGCCAGCGCTCGCACGCGACGACCTCGTGGCCCCGCCTCTGGAGCGCACGCACCAGCCCGCGCAGGAAATGGGCGTTCCCGTGGTTCCAGTCGCTGATCAACGAATGCGTGAACAGGACGATTTTCATGGGCTCAGTCGGCCGCTGCCGGCTCCAGGGAGGATCGGTTTGCAACGTCCACGTACAGGGCCTCGTACTCGGCGGCCATGCGCTCCGGCGAGTAGCGTTCGACCGCCCGCGCCCGCGCGGCCGCGGCGAGTGATTCGCGCAGCGCGTCGTCGCCGAGGAGCACGCGCGCCTGCTCCGCGAGCGCGTCCGCATCGCCCGGCGGATGGAAAAGTGCGCAGCCGTCCCATAGCTCGCGGAAGGATGGGATGTCGCTCAGCAGGAGCGCGCACCCGGCGAGCGCGGCCTCAAGCGGGGCCAGGCCGAACGGCTCGTACCGCGACGGCGCCGAGTAGACCTGCGCCGCGCCAAGGAGCCGGCGGAGCCCGTCGGCATCGAGTGTGCCGGCCCACTCGATCCCCGGAGCGTTGGCGGGGAAGTCGTCGCCGCCCGCGGGGTGCTCGACCGGCCCGGCCACCACCACCCGCGCCTCGCCGCCGAGCCGCTTCGCCGCCGCGATCAGGTCCCGCGCCCCCTTCCCTTCGTCCCAGAGACGCCCTGCCGTGACGATCACCTTGCGGCGGGGCCCGGGAGTGACTCCGCGGAATCGTTCCGGCGAGCGCGCGTTGTGCACGACCCGGATCGGGCCCGCGCCGTATGCCTCCCCCACGCGGTCAGCGATCCACGCCGTCGGCGCGACGCGCAGGTCCGCACCGTTCAGCCCCTCGGCCACCCAGCGGCGGTAGCGCGCGAACCACGCATCGTCCGGAGGATCCTCGCCCTTGACCGCCTTCCACCAGCTCACCACGTCGCTGTGCGCCGCGACGACGGTCGGCGCGGCGAACTCGTGGGCGCCGTAGAAAAACTGGTTCAGGTGAACGACGTCCGGCGCGAATTCTCGAGCCACGCGCCGCAGAGGCTCGACCGATGCCGACAATCCGGGCTCCGGCTCGGGCATCCATTCGAGCGGGCACGGCAGCACCTTCGCCTGCACTTCCGGGTGTACGGCGAGCCACCGCTCGTGCTGCGCCGAAGGGCGGCCGCCCACGATCACGAGCACGACCTCGTGACGGCGCGCGACGAGCCCTTCGACCAGCTCCTCGGTGTAGCTCCACACACCGCCCGCCACGTCGGTCGTGATCAGGATGCGCATGGCTTCTCTCCCCGGCACGCCGCCGAGGATGGATCGGGTTACGCGGAAAGAGGCTGCTCGATCCGGGGGGCACGGTTGGGAACGAGGACCGAGGAATTCTCCTCGATCCACGCGATCAATCGCCGTAGCCCCTCTTCCTTCGTGACCCGCGGCGCCCACCCCAGCTCGCGCCGCAGCTTGTCGATGTCGCTGACGTAGATCCGCTGGTCCCCGGGCCGCCACGGCGCGTGGCGCCGTTCGACTTTCCGACCGAGCTCCCGCTCGAGCAGATCCAGCAGTTCGATGAGAGAAATCGAGTTCCCCGCCCCGCCGCCCACGTTGTAGATCCGGCCCGGCTCTTCGCGCGCCCGCTCGGCGCTCAGCAGCATCAGGTCGATCAGGTCGTCCACGTAGAGGATGTCCCGCACCTGCTTGCCGTCGCCGTACACGGTGATCGGCCGGCCGCTCAACGCCGAGATGACGAAGTGCGCGACCCAGCCCTGGTCTTCGTTCCCGAACTGCCGCGGCCCGTAGATGCAACTCATGCGGAAAACGCACGTCGGCAGATCGTAGATCCGCGCGAAGTCGCGTACGTACTGGTCCGCCGCGCCCTTCGAGCAGCCGTACGGAGAGTGGAAGTCCAGCGCCTGCTCCTCCGTGATCCCGACTCTCCGGTCTTCGAACAGGTACCGCGTCCCGTTGAGCACGACCGGCACCCCGACCAACGCGCCGTACACCTTGTTCGTCGACGTGTACAGCACGACCGGCGGATCGCTCGCATCGCGCGCCGCCTGGAGCACGTTCAACGTGCCCTCCGCATTCACCGCGAAATCGTACCAGGGATCCGTGACCGACGATGTGACCGCGACCTGCGCCGCGAGATGGAAGACCGTGTGCGCCCGCTGGACCACGCGGGCCACCCGTTTCGCGTCCCGGATGTCCGCGACCTCGACTTCCAATCCCTGCGGATGGCGCTGCGTCAACCAGCGCAGGTTCCGCTCCGTCCCGGGTCGCGACAGGTTGTCGTAGACGATCACCCGCTCACCCGCACCAAGCAGGGCATCGGCAAGGTTGCTGCCGATGAACCCCGCACCCCCCGTGACCACCACCACTCTATCGCTTCCCAAGCTCATGCCCTTCTCCGCACTCTTGCTGCAGACGCCGCGATTCGGGTCGGGTCTCCCAGGAGAGTCTGGGCCTCCGTTTACCTGCCGAGATACGGGGTCGCTGTAGAGCCGCGGCGGCCTTCAATTTCTGTACCATCCGGCACCTGATCGGCTACCACGAAGCGCTCGTTTGGCTGCTCCGAGGCGATCGGTCGGCTGCCACGAACGCGCTCGTTCGGCTGCACCGAACCGCTCGTTCGGCTGCTCCGAAGCGCTCGACTCCCACGATGCGCACCGGTGCGTGGAACGCGCCTTGCAACATCGGAGCCGATCCACGCCCAGCGCCTCGTGGATCCCCCATTTTGCCATCGACGGAGCCGCCATGGTCGAGGCCATCATGCTCTGGAACGAGCCGAACAACCTCTCGCACTGGGACCGGGACCTGGACGCCGATTGGTCCATCTTCTCGAACATGGCGTCGCTCGCCGCCGAAGAGCTCCGGGCCGCCGCACCGGACGTGCGCATCGTCCTGGGCGGGATCAGCCCGATCGATCCCGAGTTCCTCCGGCTCCTCCGCCGCCACGGCCTCCTCGACCGCCTCGACGTGCTCGCGCTCCACGGCTTCCCCTTCGACTGGAACCTCTGGCACGCCGAGGAGTGGCCCGCCAAGATCGGCGCGGTCCGGCAGGAGTTCGGCATGCCCGTTTGGGTGACCGAGACGGGCGTCAGCAGTTGGGCGTCCGAGCACAACCTGACATGGGGGCTCCGGCGTCTCGCACCCGCCCTGAAACGCGCCGCGGAGCGGGTCCACTGGTACACCCTCTTCGATCTCGCGCCCGACCGCGAGGCGACGACCCGCCACGGAGTCGCCGAGGGATCCGCTTACTGGCGCCACTACCACTTCGGCCTGCTCCGCGCCGACGGATCGCCCAAACCCGCCATCCGCGAATTCGACCCCGCGCTCGGCCTCTGCCAGTGGTTCCATTTCCAGGACCACGACCGACTGGACGCCGCCGTCGAATGGCTGCACCGCCTCGGGGTCCGCCATGTGCGCACGGGATTGTCCTGGGCTGAATGGCACCTCCCGGAAGGCGTCGCCTGGTTCGACCGCATTGTCGAGGCGCTCGAACCCTTCCAGACCACCCTGACGCTGTGCTTCACCCCGCCGTCCGCGGGGGTTCGCCCTCACCATACCTCCCCACCCCGCGACATCGGCGAATTCGCCTACTTCGCCCGCTGGGTGGCGCAACGCTACCTGTAGCGCGGAGCATGGCCGCCCCGACCACCCCGACCGCGCCTAGCCGGCATCCGCGGGCTCACAGATCCATAGCTCCGTGAACGGATGCGCCACGATCCGCAGCCCCGCCGAGCGGAGCATCGCCTCCATGCCCGCCTCGTTCGGCACCCACCAGTTCGTCGGGTCGCCGGCGTAGCGCTTTTCGATGAAGTACATCGCCGGATAGCGCGGGTGCTCGAACATCGCCCGCTCGGTGATCGGCGCATCGTCCGGGACCGGCACCGTGCCTCCTACCCCGCGCACCATCGACTGGAAGATCAGACGCCGTCGAGGAAGCTTCGCGACCTTGTCGAGCGCGTAGAGCGGATAGCGCAGGTGGTAGAACACGCCCATGAACAGCACGTAGTCGAATCGCTGGCCCAGCCGGTCGACGTCGTACGTGTCCATCAGCCGGAACTCGATCTCCAGTCCGTTCACCTCGGCCGCGTAGCGTGCTTGCTCGAGGTAGCGCTCGTCGTGGTCGATCCCGAGAACCGTCGCACCGCGGCGGCTCAACTGCTGCGAGTAGAAGCCCGCGTTGCACCCGATGTCCAGGACCGTGCTGCCCGACAGATCCTCCGGCACGTACTGCCCGACGTGGGTCCAGATCTCCTCCAGGAAGTTGCCGAGTGGATGGTCCGGCGCCGTGCGTACCCCGTGACCGAGATCGATGTCGTGGAACCAGGGACCGAGCATCTCGACCCGGCGGCGTAACTCGGCCGCCGTATGCTGCGGTGTGCCCCCTGCGATGACCGAATCCACCTGTGCCCCCCGGTTGCGTGGACGTCGCGAGCGACCGCCTCAGGTGCTCTGCCGCTGCGGCGCCCGGGGCAATATCCGTTCCCTGGAGGATGCCGGCCGGGAACGACGCCGATCATCGTCACGCCGTCTCCCGGTTGGCTGCGCTGTCACGCAGCCGCCGCTACGATATCGACCCGGCTACGCCCCCCGACGTACGATGTGCGAAGCCCCTCGCCCGCCGTGTATTCCAGCGTCGAGGGGCTCGCTTGCCCTGCCCCGATCTACATCCGACCCAGGGGTACCCCGGGCTCCTCGTACTCTCGCTCCGGATCGTACGGCTTGGGTAGCCAATCGGGATCATCCGTCCGTTCCGGTCCGATGTGATCCGGCTCCTCTTCCGGCTCGACAGGTATCTCCTTCCCTGGCGCGCCCGGCTGTGGCAGTGGCTTGTCCGGGTTGGGCCCCGGCACAGTCGCCATAGCCTCACCTCCTCGGAACTGGGTACGTCCTGACGCTCGTCGCGCCGGAAACATCTGGCGCAGATGGCGTGCCACGCCCACACAGCCAAACGACGGCCCAGCAGGGCCGCCACACGGCGTAGCGAAGCCTCAGACGAGCGTCCAGCGGCCGCCCGCGTCCGCGATTTCAGCCCGGTTTCAGCCCAGGACGTCCGCCATCACGCGCAGCGCGTTCGCGCCGAGGAGGAGCCGGAGGTCGTCGTCGCCCCAGCCGCGGGCAGTGAGGATTTCGGTCAGCCGCGGAAGCGTGCCGATGTGGGGGAGTTCGGTGGGCGTGGTGAAGATCCCGTCGAAGTCGAGCCCGAGCGCGACGTGCTCGACCCCGGCCACCTCCGCGATGTGCTCGACGTGATCGGCGAGGCGCGAGAGCGGGATGGGAGGGAGCTTGGCGAGCTCCCGGTCTCGCCAGCCGTGGGCCTCGACCCTGGCTCGCCGGGTGTCACCGTACTCGGCGCGCAGACGGGCCTCGAGCGCCGTCGCCTCCGCGTAGATCCGCTCGAACGCTTCACCGTAGTCGGTGTCGAGGAAGGCGGGGAACGCGTTCACGCCGACCACTCCGCCACTTTCGGCCACGGCGCGGAGCTGCTCGTCGGACAGGTTCCGGTGGTGCTTGCAGAGCGCGAGCGCGTTCGAGTGGGTCGCGACGACGGGTGCGGCAGAGACGTCCAGTGCGTCCCAGAACGTCGTCTCCGCGACGTGGGAGAGGTCGACGATCATGCGCAGGCGGTTCAGCTCGCGCACGACCTCTTGGCCGAACGCGGTGAGGCCCCCGTGCACCGCGCGATCGCCGGCGGCGTCGGCCCAGTCGTTGGTGTTGTTCCAGGTAAGGGTGAGGTAGCGCGCACCGCGGGCGTGGAGTTCCCGGAGCCGTTCCAGCGAGTTCTCGATCGCGTGTCCGCCCTCGACGCCGATCACACCCGCGACGTCGCCCGCCTGCACCGCCTCGTGGATCCCGGCGGCGTCCTTCGCCAACCGGAGGCCTGGCGTGGTTTCGGCGACGCGGTGGATCGCCCGGATGAGGGTGTCTGCGTGACGGTAGGACGCGCCCGGCTCTGCGGCGAGTTCGGCCGGCACCCAGGCGATGAGGAACTGCACGTCGACGCCGCCCTCGCGCAGCCGCGGCAGGTCGATGTGCCCGCTGTCGTGTCGCTGCGCGAAGTCGTACGCCTCATCGAGGAAGCACTCGGTCGGCGTGTCGGCGTGCAGGTCCACGATGAGCGCCTCGCGGTGGAGGCGACGCACACGCTCGGAGATCGGTGTCGTGTCCACTGTATCAGCGAGAAACCCAGGGGTTGCCCTGCACATGGAAGCGGAGCGGCCAGTCGGCGGCACGCGTGACCCCGATCCGGGGTCCGATCGCGACGTCGCTGTCCTCTATCGCCACTCCCTCCAGGATCAGGAGCGGCGGCCGGTCGAGCGGATGACCGTTCTCGCGCCCCGTGATCCCCATCGCCTCGGCGAGCTTGCCGGGGCCGTTCGTGAGGGTGCGTTCGGGGCGGCCGTCGCCGCGCCGACGTCGCATCGCGTCCACGCCCTCCAGCGGTTCGACCGCCCGTATCAGGACGGCGGCCGGGTACCCCTCGGCGCCCGTGACGACGTTCAGGCACCAGTGCAGGCCGTAGATCCTGTAGACGTAGGCGATCCCGGGTGGGCCGAACATGACATCGTTGCGCGCCGTCCGCCCGATCCGCTCTGCCGCGTGCGACGCGGGGTCGTGCGGCCCCACGTACGCCTCGGCCTCCACGATCCGACCCGCCGTCGTCACGCCGCCGATCGTCGAGACCAAAACCGCGCCGAGGAGGTCGCGCGCGACCTCCTCGGCGGGTCGATCGTAGAAGTGCAGCGGAAGCGGGGCGCCTCCGACGAGGCCCGGCATCAGTCGCCGCCGGCCTCGACCTTGGGCTTGGAGGCCGTCTTGCGCGAGGAACTGCGGCCCCGGCGCGAGCTCGACTTCCCGGAAGCCTTCGGCTCCTCGGCCTTGCCCGATCCCTTCGATGCCGCAGACTTCTTGGAAGCCTTCGCTTCCGCGGTCTTCGCTGCAGACTTCCGCTTCGTCGCGGTCTTCGATTCCTTCGAAGCCGGCGCCTTGGAGGCGGCCTCGATCTCCGCCGCGGCCTCCGCACGACGCTGCGCCAGATCGGACTCCCAACCCTTCAGCAGCGCCTCCGTCCGACGTGCGCCCAGGAGCTCACGCACACGCTCGGGCTCCGCGTGCAGCGCGCGGAACACGCCATCCGCGCCGAAGGCGCCGATCAGCGCCTCCGCCGTCTTCACCCCGACGCCCTTGTATCGGGTCGTCAGGTAGGACATGACGCCCTCCGCATCCGTCGGCAGGCCGACCAGCTCGGGTGCGGCCTTGGCGTCCGCCGCCTTCGACTTCGGCGCCGCGGCGGCCTTCGACTCCTTTGCCTCGGCCGCCTTCGACTTCGGCGTGGCAGCCTCCTTCTTCGAAGACCTCGCCTTCGCCTTGGCGCCCGTCTCCTTCTTCGTTGTCTCGGCCTTCGCCGCGGCCGGCTGCTTCGGCGCCTCTGCCTTCACCTCCGCTTCCGCCTGCGGCGCGGCCTTGGCGTCCTCCGCGGCCGTCTTCCCGTTCACCGACTCGCCGCGCGGGCTCACGGTCTGACCGGGCAGGAGCGGCGGCGGCCCCGCCAGCACGCCGGGGCCCTTCGTCCCGCGGCGGAACCCGATCCCGAACCCGACCGGGCGGCGCGCGGCCGCTGCTGGCGTTCCGGCAACGTCGGTCGGCTTGGCCGGCGCCTCCGCCGGCTTGGTCGCCGCGTCCGCCGGCTTGGCGGCCGCATCAGCCGTTGCCGGCTCCTGCGCCTTGCCTCGAGGCTCGGCCTTGGGCGACTCCGCCTCTGCGGTCGGCTCGCCGGCCGCAGCCGCCGCGGGCGCCGCTGCCTTCTCGGCCCTGGCGGCCTTCCCGGGCTCGCGAGCCGGCTTCTCCTTCGTGGCCTCGGCCTTTTCCGCCTTGGAAGCCTTCTCGACACGGCCGGCGTCGCGGCTCGCGGCCTGCGCCTCGGACGCGCCGCGCCGACCCCGATCGCCGCGGGTCTCCGCGCGAGTCGCGCTCTCCTTCGACGGCTTCCCGCCCGCGAGCGTTACCTCGTACGCGCCGTTCCCCGTCTTGTGGAGGTCGATCACCTCCGCATCGTGCGCCTGACGCAGGAAGCGGCTGAACTTGCTGAACCCGACGGTCGACTCGTCCCAGGCCGGATCGAGCTCGAGCATGCGGCGCTTCACATCGGAATCGCGCACCGGGCCGCCACCCTTCGTGACGCTCTCGACGGCACGCCGCAGCAGGGTGTACGCCACCGTGAGTGGGTCACCCTCCGCGACCGGCGCAACGGTGGGCTCGGGCTCCGCCTCAGGCGCGGCGGGTGAAACGGCCTCGGCCGGGGCGGCCGTCTCCACGGCCGGCTCGACGCGCTCGGCCACGGCCGCCTCGGACCGCTCGGCCGCGGCGCCACGCCCCCGGCCGCGGCCCCGCGAACGGCGGCCGTCCTCACGCGGGGCACGCGCCTCGCGCTCCGGCGCCGCTTCAGCCGCTGCCTCCGGCGCGACCCGCTCGACCGGCGAGACCTCCCACTGCCCGTTCTCCCCCTTCTTCATCCCCAGGCAGCCGCGGGCCACGGCATCCGAGAGGAACTTGCTGAACTTGCTGTACCCCAGGTCCTTCTCGTTGAAGTTGGGGTCCAGCTCCAGCATCACCTGCTTCAGGCGGTCCGAACGCATGACGTCGCCGTTCGCCGCCATCTGCTTCACCGCCTTCTCGGCCAGCTCCCACGGGTCCAGCGCCACGCGCGTCGAGTCGTCCTCCTTCGTCAGCCCCGAGAGGACGGAGTACGAGTAGTACTCGTCGCAGTTCTGGACCAGCAGGTCGGATGCCGACTCGCGGATCCCCACGCCGATGACGTACTTGCCGTACTCCTTGAGCTTGAGGACGAGACTGCTGAAGTCCGAATCGCCGGAGAGGAGGATGAACGTCCCGATCTCGGGACGCGTGAAGACCAGCTCGAGCGCGTCGATCGCGAGACGGATGTCCGTCGCGTTCTTCTTCGAGCTGCCGTACGCCGGAGCGAAGATCAGATCGACCGACGCCTCGGCCAGGGGAACGATGTACTGCGGGTAGCGGCGCCAGTCGGCGTACGCACGCTGTACCGCGACCTTCCCCTTGATGATGTCGCTGTTGAGTAGATTCTTGAGTTCCTTCGATAGATCGCTGCGGATCCCCATCGTGACGTTGTCGAAATCGATGAGGAGTGCAGCGTTCGGCGCCGACGGTGTCGGCCCGGACGTGACGCCCCGATGGGGGGCGCGTGCAAATTGCGCAGCCATGTGCCTCGCTTCTGTTGTGAAATACCGTTTCCCAACGGCGAGGCCCCTTCCTTTCTCCACTGCGACTCTGCGGCCCTCCCCGACGCGATGATGAGGGGGAGCGCGGAGGCAAGGGCGGGAATCGTTCCACCCCCGCGCTCGCTGCCGCGCTCGCCCTCGCCGCCCCGCGTCGGGGGCAGGCGACAGAGCCGGACAGGGAGACCAGTAAAGGAGTCTCGCTCTCCCTAAGGCATCCGGCGCGTCGATTCCTCCGCGCTGATCATGCGCGCGAGCTCGACGCGACGGATCTTCCCGCTCCCCGTGAGCGGGAACGAGTCGAGGAAGCGGACCAGGTCCGGGACCTTGTAGTCCGCGAGTGCGCCTCGGCACCATTCCTTGATCTCGTCGCCCGTGATGATCGCCCCCTCGACCGGAACGATGCACGCACAGACGACTTCGCCGAGGACTTCGTGCGGGAGCCCGACCACGGCCACGTCCATCACCGCGGGATGCGCCTGGAGTCGATCCTCCACCTCCCGCGGGTAGATGTTGAAGCCGCCCCGGATGATCACCTCCTTGCGGCGCCCGACGATGTGGATGAACCCTTCCTCATCGATCATCCCGAGATCACCGGTGATGAAGAAGCCATCCTCATCGAACGCCTGCGAGGTCTCCCCGGGCTGCCGGTAGTACCCCTTCATCACGCCCGGGCCCCGCACCGCGATCTCGCCCAGGCTCTCGACGGGGAGCACGCTCCCGTCCAGGTCCAGGACGCGCACCTCGGTGTCGGGCAGCGGCTTGCCGACCGTGAAGACCTGCTTCTCCTCCGGGTCCTCCGCACGCGTGATCGACACCGCGGATGCAGTCTCGACCAGCGAGTACGCCACCTGGAGGTTCGGGCAGAGCTCGGCGCGGATCCGGCGAACCATCTCGTCACCGATCGGTGCGCCGGCCACGATCCCCGCCCGCAGCGACGAGAGATCCCGCTTCTCGTGCGCCGCCTCGTGCAGCTCCGTGACGAACACCGTCGGCACGCCGTAGTGCACCGTCACCTTGTGCCGCTCGATCAGCGCAAGCGCCTCGTCCGGCAGGAACTGCTCCTGCAGCACCAGAGACGCGCCGGTCATCACCGTCCCCAGGATCCCCGGGCCCAGGCCGAAGACGTGGAAGACGGTCGTCACGCCGAAGACCACGTCATCGCGATGCAGGCCGATCGCCTCCACCGTCCGCCCCGCCGTGGTCAGCAGGTTGCGGTGCGTCAGGGCGACGCCCTTCGGCTTCCCCATCGTCCCCGAGGTGTAGAGGATCGCGAAGACGTCCTCCGCCGGATCGACTTCCACCGGCTTCAGCGCCCGTCGCTCCCCGCTCGAGACCAGATCCTCGTACTGGTAGATCCGGTCGTCGTACCACAGGTCCTCTTCGCCGACCGTGACCAGGTACTGCAGCTCCGGCAGCGTCGTGAGGAAGCCCTCGTACAGCTCGAGATAGTCCACTCCCCCGAACGACTCGGCCATGATCACCACTGCCGCCTCGGAATGCCGGAGCATGTACTGCAGCTCCGGAACCGTGTAGTGCGGGTTCAGTGGGACGATGATCGCGCCCAGCTTCGCCGCCGCGAACACCGAGATCACGAACTCCGGCCAGTTCGGAAGGTCCAGCGCGATCCGGTCCCCGGCTTCGATGCCGAGCTCGCTCAGAGCCACCGCCAGAGCCGTCGCCCGCGCGTCGACCTGCGAATAGGTCCAACGGCGATCGTTGAAGATCAGGAACGTGCGATCCGGATCTTCCGCCGCCCGCGCTTCGAGCGCCTGGGCGACCGACAAGCCATAAAAGCGCTCGTCGAGCGCCATTCCGCCTCCGTCGGGAGTACCCTCTCTCGCATTGCCACCGGCCGCGACGCGCGCCGCCGATGGACCCAGACTCTAAACATAGCGGAGCGGGCGACCTGCGTCAAATGCAATTCTCGCCTAAAGATACCCTCGAGACGCGCCGCCGTTCAGCCGCCCTGGGTCGCCAGCGCGGCACGCACGGCGGCGTCTCCCAGGGGGTGCGTCCAGCCCCCGGTCGGGGTGCGCGCAAGGTTGCCGATCGACTCGAGGAGGGCGAAGCGCGGACTCGCCGCACGCGCCTTCTTGTCCCGCTGCATGAGCGCGGCGAGACGGCCGGGCTCGAGACCCGCGGGCGGTGCGTCCGGGAGCCCGAGTCGGCGTAGCACGGCCCGGATCCGCTCGGCCGTGCCGGGCGTCGTGATCCCGGCGTCCTCGCCCGCCCGCGCCTCGGCGACCATCCCGATCGCGACGGCGTAGCCGTGGGGCACGCCGTACGCGGTCGCGCCTTCGATCGCATGGCCGATCGTGTGTCCGAAGTTGAGCGCCTTGCGCGGCCCGGCCTCGAGGGGGTCGCGTGCGACGAAGCTCGCCTTGATCTCCGCGGAGCGGCGCACCAGCGCAGTCATCGCCTCCGGCTCGCGCTCGAGCAGCGCGTCGGCGTGCTCCTCGATCCACTCGAAGTACGCCGCATCGGCGATGGCTCCGTGCTTTACCGCCTCGGCCAGGCCGCAGCGCAGCTCCTGATCCGGGAGCGTCGCGAGCACCTCCGGATCCATGACCACGAGGCGGGGGTGATGGAACGCGCCGATCAGGTTCTTGCCGTGCGGTGAATCGACGCCGGTCTTTCCGCCGATCGAGGCGTCGACCATGGCGAGGAGCGAGGTGGGGACCTGGACGACCGGAACGCCGCGCATGTACGTCGCGGCGGTGAATCCCGCCACATCGCCGGCCACGCCGCCGCCGAGGCCCACCACCGCCGAGTCCCTGCCGAACCCGGCATCCAGCAACGCATCGGTGAGCGACGCCCACGTCGCCACCGTCTTGTTCGCCTCGCCCGCCTCGAAGGTGAACAGGTCGACCCGCTGCTCCGCCCTCTCGAAGGCGGCCCGGACCCGGGACCCGTAGAGGTCGGCGACCGAAGCGTCGGCGATGATCGCGTAGCGATGCGCCGGCGCGGCCTCGGCGGCGAGTTCGCCCAATCGCGAGAGCGCGCCCGGCTCGATGACGACGTCGTAGTCCCGGTCGTCCGGCGGCGGCACCGTGATTCGGATCCGGCTCACGTTCGGTTCAGCGGCGGAAGAACACGTTGAGGAGCAGCGTCAGGATGAGGCTGAGCAGGAGCATCAGCCCGATGGGAATGTAGACGGTGACGTTGTCGCGGCGCCAGACGATGTCGCCGGGGAGCCGGCCCAGCCCGAACCGGTCGAGGAGCACGAGGACCAGCCCCACGACGGCGAGGAGCCCCGCGAGCACGAGGAGCAGCCTGCCGATCCCACCCATGTTCATGCAACTCGTTCCCGTTGTGACCTGCGGCGGTCGAGCCCGGTGCCGAGCTTCGTCTCCCCGATGACCCACTCGACCACGGCACCCAACCCGCCGTACGCGGCGTGAACGCGGCGCATCCGGTCGGCCGCGTTGCCGCGCTCGAGGAGCGCGGCGATCGCGCCCGGCATGTCGCCATCGCCGAGCTCCTCCGCCACGGGCGCCACCTCATCGACCAGGCGGAGTACGGCGGAGCGGACGGGCCGACGCCCTTCCGGCGCTGCGGGGTCGACCATCCACCCGTCGAGCCCGTACCGCATCGCGCGCCATTCGTTGACGGCCAGGAGCGTCGACAGCGTGCCGTCCGACTGATCCGCCGCCGGCTCGCGGAGCCGCCCCTCGGCGATGGCGACGATGAGCGCGCGCACGAGCGCGGCCAGGGCGACCGCATCCTCGACGCGCGGACACACGTCGGTCACGCGGATCTCCAGCGTCGGATACACCGCGTGGGGACGCACGCCCCAGTAGTGATTGCGCTGGTCGCCGATCGCGCCGGTCGTGAGGAGGAGTTCGAGGAGCGCGCGGTACTCCCGCTCCGAGTCGAGGCGCGGCGGGATCCCCGCGTTCGGCCAGCGCCTCCACAGCACCATCCGGTACGATGCGTACCCCGTGTCCTCGCCCTCGTAGTATGGGGAGCTCGCCGAGAGTGCGATCAGGAGGGGGACGTAGTGGCGCACCACGTTCTGGAGGCGGATCCTGTCGTAACGCGCCGGGATCCCGATGTGGATGTGCATGCCGAAATTGTGCTCGTCTCGGGCGATCCGCCCGTAGCACTCCGCGATCACACGGTAGCGCTCCTCCTGCGCCAGCCGGTGCACCTCCCAGCGGCTGAAAGGGTGCACGCCCGCCGCGGCGATGTCGAGCCCGAGCACCGCAGCCGTCGTTGCGACCTGGAACCGCAGACGCCGCAACTCGACATCGAGCGCCGCGGCCGATCGACAGATCCGGCTGCCGATCTCGAGGGTCGTCTCTTGCAGCTCGGGCCGGATCTCTTCGCTCCAATCCGTGGTCAGGACTTCACGAGCTCGGCTACAGAGGGCACCGGTTCCGGCGTCGACGAGTTGGTACTCCTCCTCGACACCGATCGTGAACTCGTCGTCCATGCTGTGGCCCGTGTGCTCCGTTTGCACTTCCCACCAAGCCGTTTCGCACGCCTCCACTCCCACGCTTCGAGCAAAGACAAGGCCGCTTCACTCATGCGTACTCCCGGCGACCTCGATGCCCGGCACCGACGCGAGGGGCACGGCTTTGGGCGCATCGACGATCTTCACGCCGGGCATCCCAGCGATCTCCACAATGTCGACCGCGCCATGCCGCCCGGGCCGTGCCGAGAGGACGCGGCGGTATGCCCGGGCAAAGCGCTCTGCGGCGACCCGGTCATCCCAAACGGAGTACCAGACCAGCACGTGGGCGCCTTCCGGGGATTCGAGGAGCACGTAGCGGTCGCCGTCCCACCCAACGGCGAGGGTGTCCGCGCCCTGGCCGAGATGTTCGGAGAGGAGGATCCCCACTTCGAGCTGTCCGAGCGTGTTCTCGTAGACGGGCCTCCATCCGTCCGTGCTTGACGTGAGGGTGAGCTCGATCGGGTCGTCACGGTGCTCCAGGAAACGACTCTCCGGGTGCAGCACCTGCTCGGTCGACGTGGGGAGGAATTCACCCAGCGGCGCGGGGTACGCCACCCCGCCCACGCCGGACCGGGCGCGCCAGAGCGCCTGTGCGAAGCCCGCCCCCCCGATGTACGGGAATAGTAGCGTCTGCCGGATGATACGGGGCGCCGACCGGAACACCGGGAACTGCTCGTGCTGCGATTCCAATAGCGGCGCCAACTGCGACGAGAGGTCCGGAAAGCGCCTCGGATCGACCGGCCGGCCGGCCTCGCTCTCCGCAAGCCATGCGAACATGACCAGCGTCGCATGACCTTCGAGCGCGGCCTGTGCCGCGGTCTGCCGGTCGTTGCCACGGTCCGCTGCGATCAGCGAATCCAGGTCCACGTACTGGTCCTGGAGCGCGTGCACCACCTCATGGACGACGACCGACCGGACCTCGGCCGCAGGTACGCCGGCGACCACGAACAACGAGTCGGTCTCCGCGTCGTAGTATCCGACGACCTGCTCGGTGTAAAGATCGAGCATCAGGCGCAGCAGGTCGAGCGTGTCCGGGAGCAATCCGAACGCGGCGTACGCGGCCTGGACCCCGGCGAGTTCCTCCGGCGGCAAGTCCTTGGCGATCTGCGCCTCGACGTAGCGCCTGACGGACGCCGAATCCTTGCGGGCGATCCGGATCGGGCCCCGCGCCGGGAGCCCGCTCAGCATCTCGAGCTGCGGGAGGAGCGAGTCGACCATCGCGGAGAGGTCGGGCTCCACCTCCGTTCGCAGGCACCCCGCGGCGCCGAATGTCGCTGCAGCCGCGAGGATGAGCGCCACCGCTCGTTTCACGCGACGTCGCCTCATCGACCCTCTCCGCCGGCGAGGAGCCGCTCTCCGGGAAAGAGCCGCTCGATCCGTTCCAGCCCGGATGCCCGTTCGAGCCGATCGATGATCCTTTCGCCCGTTTGCGGGTGTCGGAGCGCCGGCGCGATCTCCGCCAGGGGATACAGCACGAACCCGCGCTCCATCGCGCGCGGGTGAGGCAGCGTCAGGTGAGGCGATTCAAGCACGAGGTCGTCGTAGAATAGCAGGTCGATATCGATCGGGCGCGGCGCGTTCGGGAACGTCCGCACACGCTCCAGCGCCTCCTCGATCCTGTGGGCCTCCTGTAGC
Organism: uncultured Gemmatimonadaceae bacterium; assembly: GCA_964410055.1. Classification (GTDB taxonomy): domain Bacteria; phylum Gemmatimonadota; class Gemmatimonadetes; order Longimicrobiales; family RSA9; genus CALBZE01. The sequence continues at coordinate 16,327 of CAYPGK010000044.1, forward strand.
AGGGCTTCCGGCGGGAGCGTCGTTTCCAGCTCGACGACCAGGTTCCAGAAATCCGGCTGCGCCCGGTAGCCGACGGGCTCCGAGCGGTACACCGAAGAGATCGCCGAGATGGACCCGGCCGCGCCGAGTCGCCGCAGCGCGGCGCGGAGGTTCCCCTCGCGGTCGCCCAGATTCGTGCCGAGGCCGAGGTACGCGCGAGGCACCGGTTATCGCCCGTTCGAGTGCATCGCGTCAGATTAGGCCGCACGACTGCCGTGCACAAGCCGACGCGACCCCGGCAGACCGCCCGCTGCGTGACACCCGCGCCGCCCCCCGTCGAGGTCGCGCTCCCCGCTTCGTCCGCACTCGTCGTGGGCCGGCCCGGTCATTCCAACCCGGGGTCAGTTCCGCCCCATCGCCTGGTGACGAATGGTGTTCACAATGTCGCGCGCGTAGCTCTCGAACATCCTGGTCGTCGCCTCGCGGACCCATGCGCCGCCGTGCGTCAGGATCTCGTTCTCGGCTTCCACGTTCAGCTCGTACCACTGGCCTATCCAGTTGGCGCGAAGCCGCAGCCGGGTCCGCGCCTCGACGGCGCCCCGTTCGATCTCATCCGCGAATGGCTTGCGATAACGCCACTGCGTCTCGAAATGGTAGTTTCGAAACCGCTGTTCCGTGGTCTCGATCATGAAGCCGTGCCGCGCCAGCGCTCGAGGCAGTCGGACGGCGAGGTCCTGCTCCGATATGTGTCCTGCGCGTTCCCGATACGCCGTGCGCCACCGCGAATCCGACGCCTCGAACATTCGCGGCCCGCACTGCCAGGTGCCGATCAAGAGGAGTGAAACCAGGGAAAGAACCCATCTATGGATGTTCACGACCACCTCTGTGCCAGGGCGCTGCTGACGACCCGGCGCCGCCCGCTCCTCGCGGCGTGCCGGACCCCGACGATCCTTCCCGGGGCAGTGACCAGGGAGCGCAAATGTCGATCCAATCGCCACACCACAGACGGCACGCGCAACCGCCATGGCTCATTCGATCCGGCTCAGTCTGCGTTGGTAGGTCGGAGGGAAAGGCCTAGAGGTGGAAAAACCCTGATGGGGCTATTGCCCCATCAGGGTTTGGATATGCGCGCGGCGCCTTAATTCAACCGCGCATTGAAGGCGGATGCCGTGACCGGGATCAAAACGGCAGGACGAACGAACCGCCCACCGTGAACCCCTTCGGCGCCGTTTCGAGGCCGAACTGGAACGCGAAGTACGATCCCGCGCGCAAGAACATGCCGACGAGGAAGTTCACCTTCGTCTCCTCGTCTTCCGGGTGGGTGACCCAGTAATAGCCCTGCTCGCCTCGATCCTGGTTTTCATCGAAAAACTGGTCGAAGCCCTCCGAATGGGCGTATCCGGCCCCCGCATAAACGGTCAACTGAGGCCGGATCGTCCGGGCCACGGCAACGCTGATGCTCGACCACACGATGTCGAATGAGACGAACTCGTCCCGGTACTCCTCTTCCACATCGTGCGACGTCATCGTGGGATCGTAATTCGTCCGGTTCTTCGGTGAGTCCGGCGACCACTTGAAGTTCACGTAGCCGCCCCAGTGGCGAAGCGCGGGGTGCGTCGCCACGATGCCGACGCCCGCCAACTGCTCCGGGGCATTGGCCACGTACCCCAAACCTACGAACGGACGCTCGAGGAATCTCGCCTCGGACTCCGGGTCCGATTGCGCCATGCCCACGCTCGCGCCGGCGCACAGCAGACCGATCAGAAGCACTATCGGGCGCACCAATTTGTTTTTCATGCTCGTTCCCGGAAATCTGGGACTTGACTAAACGATGCATGCTCAATTAATTGGCGGATGCATCGTCATCTCGGAATCACGGTGGGCCTCGTCGGGGAAGCGCCATGCGTCCTGCCAACGGGACCGCGCTCGAAATATCTCCCGCAACTAGACGTGCGGTGACGACGACGGCACCGGCACGCACCGGGAGTCGCCGCCCGACCCGCATGTCGAATCCGTCAGGTGTCCGATCTCGTGGTGATGACGATCGCGCCCACCATGCCCTGTGTCCAGTTCCCAGGCAGCGACATCTGAGCGGTGCTGCGATCGAGGAACCGAAGCGACTCCGCCGCCTGGAGCGGGAGCTGCCGAAGGATGTCGAGGTCGCCGAGGCGTGTCTGGCCTTGATAGACCATGATGGTTGTCACTTCCGCGCCAACGCCCGCGCTCCGCACGTTCAGCCACCGCGGCCTGAGCCGCTGGACGGCCTCATAAAGGTTTCCGACGTCCACGCTCATGATTTCCTCACGAGTGAGGACATCACTGCGGGTCCGCCCCGTGCTGGTACCCGTGGACGCGCACCCGCCCAACACACCGGCAAGCGCGAGTAGGAGGATCAGCGTGGAAACCCTGCGGGATCGTATATTCATCGTTACCTCTCGGATGGGGCGGGGCAATGAAACGCCCCGACGCGTGATACTCATCGACCAGGCGGGTACGGTCGGCCGGAAATCCCTCAACACAGGAGGTTCCATCATGTACCGAGTCGCTACACGAATCGGCCTGCTCCTCTCCGTCGCACTCCTGGCCGCCGGCTGCATGGGGGAAGACATCCCGTCGACGCCGGATCAACCGCCGGCGCAAGAAGACTCCCTCCCGACGCAGGAGGCCTTCGCGCCGAGCATCGATTGGCAGGCCTTCCGGATGAGCTGACGCCCAACGGCTTCGCGAAGGACCGCCCTGTGACGTCCGGCCCCATAGATTTCCCACGGGCCGGGCAATTCCATACGAACACCTGCATTCAAATGGAGCCGAGCCGCACCCGAATTCGGGTGCGGCTCTTCTCCATTCCTGCACGCGCTTCAGGGATCAGTACCCGTAGGTCCCCTTTGGCGCGGTGCTTTCCGGCCTGCCGGACGTACCGCCGGTCGTGTACACGGCAATGTTTTCGAGCTCGAGGTCAAGAGCCGGGACTGGGAACTCGAGGAAGGTGCCCTCCATGAGGTCCCCCCACCCACGGCCATCGAAGAACCACGAGTTCATCATGTGGCCCTTGAAGTAAGTCTCCAGGCGCTTCTCCCACTTCAGCATCTCCCAGAGATCGCCACACTGGCCGTCGGGCAGCTTCGGCACACAGCTCGTGTTCGTGCCGCTCGCATCGGTCGCGTTCAGCCCTGCGGCCGTGCGGTACTTGTTCACGAGGGTCGCGGCTGCGGCATAATCCCCGTCGTAGAACGCAGCCTCGGCCTTGAGCAGGTCCATCTCGGCCACCGTGATGATCGGCCACTCCGAGCTGTTGTTCCACCCCTCGTAGACCGTGTTGTAGTACGACCACCGCCACTCGCCGCGGTCCGGTCGGGCCCACTGCTCGCCGACCCTGACCGGGATCTTCCACAGCGTGCCCTTGTTATCCATCTGCTCGTCGATGGTGGCGCCCTGCGGGAACCGCTTGTCCGGCGTGATGATCAGGAACGGCTCACCGTCGACCTCCACCGAACGCGAGTTGACCGGCGTGGACATCCACTTCTGGTACTTCCCGGACTGGTCGGCCATCCCCATGACGAAGTAGTTGAGCTGGCCCCAGCCCTTCAGGTGGGCATAACGGATTCCCGTGGATCCCCACCCCGAGCCGGAGACCAGGTTCATCTTCCAGTCCTCGGTGATCCCCTTGTCGATGTCCGCGACGACCGCGGCCCAGTCGACCGCCTTCCGCTGGGCCGGCGTCCGTGCCACGTTGGCACGGTAACGCGCCTTCATCGAGTACGCGAACTTGATCAGGTCATCCTGATCCACCTCGCGCCCCATCCAGTCCGCGGGGATCTTGAACTCGTTCTTGCTGGCGATGTCGATCGCCTCATCCAAGAACGTCAACGCCGCATCCATCACCTGGGAGTATGGCACGAGCGGGACACTGCTCAACAGATCCGTGTCCTCTCGCACGATGTACCCCTGGTCGAACAGAAGGGCGATGCCGCCGTGGGCAAGGCCAAGGACCAGCTTGCCGTACGCCTGAATGCGGGCGTCTGCTGCAGCCGATCCGAGGGACACGCCCTCGAGCGCCTGCAGCCCCTCCGCTACGCCGCTGATCGCACGGTAGTACTGAGTCCAGGCGTAACGGAAGTACTCGTACTGATCGCCGCCGAACGTGTTGTTGTTGATGGCGATCCGAGGAATCCTCGAATAGTCGACCATCACGAAGTTGGCGGGGTAGGCGCTATGCTGGAACGACGCCGTGCTGACGAACATCATCGGGCCGTTGTAGCTCGAACTCACGTTCCACCAGCTACGGTACCCGGCCGAAACCAGCCCGGCGGCGTCCTGCGGATTGGCCAGCGTCCGATCCCGATCCGGCGCCACGGAATTCGCGACATCCAGGTCGGCACACGCCACCGCGCCGGATGCGACCAACGCCAGTGCTGCGAGCCATTTCTTATGGGTTCTCATGATCGTGCCCCGTAGGTTAGAAGTTCACGTCCACGGCCACGGTCCACGTCCGGAAGTTCGGGTAGTTGTACCCGTCGATCCGGGCGACTGCGGCGGAGCCCGTCGTACCGCCGCCACGCCCCGTCTCCGGGTCGTAGCCACGATAGTCGGACCACGTGAACAGGTTGCGGCCGATCAGACTCAGCCCGATCCCGTCGAAGTACCGGAGCCCCGGGACCGACGCGAGCTGGTTCGCCCCGAGCCGGTAAGAGAGCGAAACCTCACGCAGCTTCGTGAAGCTGCCGTCCTCGACGAACGCCGAGTTCGGCGCAAGCGCGTTGTAGAGCGCGGAGTAGTAGCCGAGCGGCTTCCACTCGCTCTCAGGCTTGCCCGTCTGATCCATGATCCCGGCGTAGTTCTGGAAGACCGCCCAGTGCAGCGGCTGGTTCCAGATGTCGAAGCCGCGGACCGACTCGACGAGGCCGTAGAGCGTGAAGCCCTTCCACGACAGCGTCGAAGAGAAGCCGACCGAGTAGTCCGGCATCGAGTTCCCGAGCGGCTGGTACTGGGTCGGCTCGCCGGTGACACGGTCCTTGCCCCAACCGACGAACGGCGTGCCCCACATAACCTGCTCGAGGCCCACCATCGGTCCCGCATCGCCCCAACCGAGGTTCGGGTCGTTGCCCACCCAGACGAGGTAGCCTTCGTCGTTCACCTTGAAGCCGTCGCAGCTCATGCCATCCGGCAGATCGGCGCAGCTCGTGGCGAACTTCCGGCCGTAGTACGTGCCGTACTCCTCGCCCTCCCGGGCAACGAAGATCGCCCCGAATGCCTGGCCCGAGACCCCGTACGTGAACGAGGGACGATAGAGCTCCGTGATGAACGACCGGGTCCGGTCGAAGATCGCCCGGGCCGACCACGCGAAATCAGCACGCCGGACCAGGTCCATGTCGAGGGAGGCCTCCCACGTCTTGCTCTCCATGGTCCCGACGTTCTGCACCTGGCTCGTGAAGCCCATGTACGACTTGAGCGGCACCGACATGATCTGATCCTCGACCGTGGTGCGCGCGTACGTCAGCGTGAACTGCGCACGGTCGAAGGCGATCAGGTCGATACCGGCCTCGTGCTCGGTCGCGTACTCCGGCCGCAGGTCCCTGTTGCCGAGCGTGACCGGCGTGGCGCCGCTGCCGCCGACCGAGTACGTCTCGTACTGCGCAGACCACGACGGCGTGTTCCCCGCCGTCCCGATCGCATAGCGGAGCTTCATCTCGTTGATCCCCGGCAGGGAGAACCACTCCTCCTCGGAGATCCGGTACGCGCCGCTCACGCCGTAGTACCACTTGCGGCGCTGGTCGGCGCCGAAGCGCGAGCTGCCGTCCTGACGCACGCGCGCCTGGACGATGTAGCGGTCACGCCAGTCGAGGTCGACCGACGTGAAGAAGCCGTCGGCGATCGTCCGCTGCTGGCTCGAGCTACCGCTCCGGTTCGTGGAGGGCGTGTTACCGATCGTCGGGACGTCGCTCACGTAGAAGTGGAAGCTGTTGACGTTCGACGACAGCCGGTCTTCCTGCTCGTAGAGGTAGCGCGCCTGAACGCGCGTGGCCAGGTCGTTGAACTGCCAGCGCGCCGTAGCAGTCAGCGAGGCCGTGAGCCCCTCGATCTGCGAGTGCGACCGCGAGAGGCGGCCTTCGTTAAGGGTGTTGTCCGGACGGATCGTCTTGTACCCCTTCGGGAAGTAGTCCTGCGTTCGCGAGTCGAGACGGTCGTAGCTCACGCCCCCATCGACGTCCAGCCACGTCGCCGGCGAGAAGCGCAGGTTCGCCGCGCCCATGAAACGGCCGCGGTGCTCGATCCACTGGTTGTTCAGCATCTCGTTCAACGGGTTGGGATTCTCGTTGAACGGATCCGGGCGCAGGATCAGGTTCCCATCCTCGTCACGGGCCAACAGGTCCACGCCCGCCGGCATGCGCGTAAGGTTGAAGAGCGCATTGCCCTGGCTCTCCTGGAACGGGTCCTGCCGCGAACGGCTGTAGAACGCCGTCGCCGAGATCGCCATGTCATCACCGATGGTCTGATCCAGGTTGATGCGGAAGTTGTTCCGCAGCATCCCGTTCTGACCCGGCATGATCCCGGAGTTGTCCTGGTTGCTGAAGGAGACGTGGAAGTTCGTCGTCCCCGTCCGCCCCGTGACCGAGACCATGTTCGACATGAAGTCGCCGCCGGTGAAGAACCGCTCCACCTGGTCGTACGTCTGGCCGGGCCACTCCTCGACCATGTAAGAGTTCCACGCCGTGAAGCCACTCTTGTTCGGGTTCGACGACGAAGGATCCCGCTTCTGGCCGGCAAGCGCCACGTTCGGGCACTGCAGCCAGTCGCACTCGGCGCCGGTGGCGGTGATAAATTTCGTTCCCGACTCGTTCATCCGGAACGCATGGCGCATGGCAAGCGGGAACTTGCCCGGGAGCGAGCTCTTCCCGTACTCGGAGCGGACGTTGTAACGGATGTGGCCCGCCTCCATGGCGCGACCGCGCTTGGTGCGGATCTGCACGACGCCGTTGGCGGCGCGCGACCCGTACATCGACGAGGCGGCCGCGCCCTTGATCACCTCGATGCTCTCGATGTCGAGCGCGTCGAAGTCCGTGAGGCTACCGGTCAGGATCGCGCCGTCGACCACGTAGAGCGGCTCCTGGCTGCGCCCGTCGGCACTGATGCTCTTCGCGCCGCGCAGCAGGAACGAGGGCGCCTCACCCGGGCGGCCCGAGCCCTGCACGACGGCGACACCGGCCACCTTGCCCTGGAGTGCAGTGGCCGCGCTCGCGTGCGGAACGACGAGTTTGTCCGTGCCGACCCGCTCGACCGTGAAGGGGAGCTTCGCCTTCGGCGTCGCCTCGGCGACACCCGTGACGACCAGCTCCTGGAGCGTGATCGACTGCTGGACGAGCAGGACGTCCGCCCGCGTCGACTCGCCCGCCACCACCGTGATCTGCTGACGGGCATCGGTGTGGCCGATCATCTGGACGACCAGCGTGTGGGTCCCGGCCGGGACGTTCAACAGCAGGTAGCGTCCATTGGCTGCCGTGACGGCCGAGATCGACGTGCCCTCGATCTGGACGACCGCGCCCTCCAGCGGCTGGCCGGTCCCAGACTGGTTCACGACGCCCGTCACGTTCCCCGACTGCGCGAAGGCGGGCGCTGCTGCAAGCAGCAGTGCCACGCACCCGCCCAGCCACCAAGTGGCCGACTTCCGTGGACTCACGAGTCCCTCCTTGGGAAGCGTGGAAGGTTGATACGCTCCGTTCGCCGGACGGCCTACGGAGCGACGGGGAGAAGCCAGCCTCCCCGCGTTGGCCCGGCTATTCGGTGAAGTCACGGACGACCATGGTTCTGGCGCAGGAACCAGTTCGCAGTGATCACCTCGCCGGCGACCAATCGTCTATGGGCACGGGCGCGGTCCCAGACGGGCCGCCCGTCACGCGCCGAGTAGGGAAAAACGGATATGCGGGCATACCGTATACACTGCACGACCGTTTGTCAAGCATTGCGATGCAACGAGCGATCGCCGCCCGCCGGCCGGGCCGGAGCGCCGCCGACGCGCCGCAAAAAAAGCAGGGGAAGAAGCCCGAAGGCTCCCTCCCCTGCCGTCTGTTTCCAGGATCTACCGCGTGGACGCCCGGATCAGGCGTTGCGGTCGATGCACTGACCCGTGTAATTCGGGTTGTTCTGCTCCTGGAAGGGGATCGGGAAGTTCACGTCGTTCCCGTAGGGCTCACCGGCGATGGTCTGCCCCGTCGGGAAGACGCTGTTCGCCTGGAACCCGTAGTGCCGGACCATGCGGCGCAGGTCCCCGAGGCGGTGGCCGGTCAGCCACAGCCAGCGCGCGCGCTCCTCGAAGAACTGCTTCACACGGGCCTCGGCGTTGCCCGGATCCGCAAGGGCGGGCAGGCCGATGTCGGCACGCAGGTCGTTGAGGATCGTCAGGTACGCGGCGCTGTTGCCCTTGTCCAGAGCATGCTCGGCCTCGATGAGGCGCGCCTCGAGGCCGGAGGCGAGAGGCACGCCCGCCCCGCGACCGTCGTACTTGCTCTGCGCGAAGTGAGGCAGCTGCGTCCCGATCCCGAAGCCGGTGTACTCGACCTTGATCCGCGGATCGATGACCGGGTCGGCCTCCTCCGGGTCGTCCTCGTCGAAGTGGAAGAACTTGATCCCGTTCAGCCCTTCCTCGGTCGCGGCCGAGCTGCGGCGCTCCGAGTTGATGTTGTACCAGACGCCGTTGTTCTGGCCCGACGAGTTGGGGCTGTAGACGACGTCGTAGTTGAAGTCGGTCGGGATCGACGCGACCAGGTCCGCGGCGCCGGCGAAGTCGCCCTCGATCATGAGAGCGCGCGCCTTGCCGATCCGGGCCACGAACTCCTGCTCTTCGCTGCCGGCGGCCTGGGCCTTGGCAATGGCAGCGTCGAAGCGCACGATCGCGCTGTCGACGAGCTGCGCCGTGGTCTGCGGCTCACCATAGACCAGCTCACCGGTGAGCGCCGTGCTGCTCATCGGGACGCCGGAGCAGAAGTTCTCGGCGAGGAAGACGATGCTGAACCCGGCCAGGTTGGTCACCATGGCATGGTCCTCATCGTACTTCGGATCCCCGATCTCCGCGTACTGCGCGGCGACCTGATCGGCCATGTTCCGCGCGCGATGAATGTACTGGTAGATCGTGGTCACCCCGCCGTTCGTGTCCGTGATGTCGCGACGGTCGACCTCCCGCATCGTCGGGAAGGTGCTCGCGTACCACAGCTCGTCGGTCATCACGCCGACGAAGCCGACGATCCCGGGGTTGGCGTTGTTGGCCGCCGGTCCGGTGACCGCACGAGCGAACTCGTACGTGGCACCGTTCCGGAGCTCGTTGATGTTCTCCGGATCGCGGGCCACCGGG